>CAYLVR010000051.1:0-19652 GCA_964387165.1 uncultured Chitinophagaceae bacterium
TCTATGTCGGGCTCCGATTTCGTTGAACTATTCGTGGGTGTAGGAGCAAGCCGTGTACGTGACCTGTTTAAGCAGGCCCGGGAAAAAGCTCCATGTATCATATTTATCGATGAAATAGATGCTATCGGCCGCGCACGTGGCAAAAATGCCATGGTGAGTAACGACGAAAGAGAAAGCACGTTGAACCAACTGCTGGTAGAAATGGATGGATTTAGCGGCGAAAGCGGAATTATCGTTCTCGCGGCTACCAACAGACCGGATGTATTGGATAGTGCCTTATTAAGGCCGGGACGTTTCGACAGGCAGATATCTATCGATAAACCAGATCTCAAGGGTCGTGAACACATCTTCAAGGTTCACCTTAAGCCAATCAAAACTTCTTCTACAGTAGATATTTATAAACTCGCTGAACAGACCCCTGGATTTGCAGGAGCTGATATTGCAAATGTTTGTAATGAAGCAGCGCTAATCGCAGCAAGGAAAGGAAAAGAAGGCGTTGAAATGGAAGATTTCCAGGATGCTGTGGATAGGGTTATTGGTGGGCTGGAAAAGAAGAACAAGATCATTTCTCCTGAAGAGAAAAAAATAATTGCTTATCATGAAGCGGGCCATGCCATCTGCGGATGGTATCTCGAACATGCATATCCGTTATTAAAAGTAACTATTGTTCCCCGTGGAGTGGCTGCATTGGGATATGCACAATACACTCCCCGCGAACAATATTTATACAATACTGACCAGTTAATGGACCAGATTTGTATGACATTAGGTGGCAGCGCAAGCGAAGATATTTTCTTCGATAAAATATCTACCGGCGCACAAAATGATCTTCAGCAGATTACCCGCATAGCTTATTCAATGGTAACAGTTTATGGTATGAACGAGAAACTGGGTAATGTAAGTTTCTACGATCCATCAAATGAAAATTCATTTACAAAACCGTATTCAGAAGAAACTTCAAAAATCATTGACCAGGAGGTAAGGAACTTAATTAGCGAGGCGTATGTGAAAACCAAAGCGCTTCTTATTGAAAAAAGAGAACAGGTTGAAAAACTGGCTGAAGAATTACTGCTGAAAGAAGTATTGTTTCAGAGTGATGTTGAGAAGTTAATTGGTAAACGTCCGTTTAAAGAAACAAAAACAATAGACGTAGATGAACATGGCCATCATACGGAACCGGGAACGATAAGTGAAGGAGTTCCGCCTTATGATGGAAATATTACTAATCATCCCGCAACGGAATAACGATGAGTTTTTCACCCGCAAAAGAAAATATCTTAAAGAAAATAAGAAAGGCGTTGACACAATCAACGCCTCTTCCATTTCCGGGAAGTGAGGGAACGAATTCAGTATTTAAACCTGCATCGCAGGAAATGGAAATTGAATTTGGTGAACAGTTTTCGAAGTTGCTGGGCAAATTTGTGTATTGCGCTGATGTGGAAGAAATGCGGTCGCAGTTGTCATTAATTATTGCACACAATAACTGGAAGAATATTTATTTAAAAGAAGATGGATTACGCGATGTGTTGCCTGCTTCTTTACAAACAAATGATACAGATCTTGCCGGTTGCGATGCGGCTATTACTTCATGTGAGGCATTAGTGGCGCGTACCGGAAGTATTATTATGAGTTCGGGCCAGAAGAGCGGGAGAACAACAAGTATATATGCGCCAATTCATATTTGTATCGCTTATACCAGCCAGTTAGTATATGATATAAAAGACGGCCTGCTGTTAATTAAAGAAAGATATGCCGGGCATATTCCTTCATTGGTAACATTTGCCACTGGCCCCAGCCGCACCGCAGATATAGAAAAAACATTAGTAGTTGGCGTGCACGGGCCCAAGGAAGTATATGTATTTTTGATAGAAGAGACAAATCCCCCTACAGTTAAACTGTAAGGGAAGTTGCCAACCCCCCTTTCAAAGGAGATGGTGCACTTTATTCACAGGGGATTTTTAATAACATGAAAAAAAAAATCTATTTTCTCTCCGATTTTCATTTAGGCGCACCAAATGCTGAAGTAAGCCTTGTGCGCGAAAAATTAATTGTTGAATTCCTGGAAGAAATAAAACATGATGCCTCCGCTATTTTTATCGTGGGAGATATGTTTGATTTCTGGTACGAATACCGCAGCGTGGTTCCTAAAGGATATACAAGATTATTAGGCAAACTTGCTCAAATAACCGATGCGGGCGTTCCTGTTCATTTTTTTGTGGGTAACCACGATATGTGGATGAAAGACTACCTCCAGACTGAATTAAATATCCCTGTTTATTTTGAACCGCAGCAATTTGAATTTAACGGCAAGCAATTTTTAATAGGGCATGGTGATGGCCTTGGCCCAGGTGATCACGGCTATAAAGCACTGAAAAAAGTGTTTCGTAATCCTGTTTGCCAGTGGCTTTTTGGGATATTACCCCCTGCAGTAGGTATGGGCCTCGCCAATTATTTCAGTAAAAAAAGCCGGGATGCCACAGGCAAACAGGAAGAAGTTTTTTTAGGAGAAGAAAATGAGTGGTTAATCATCTATTGCAAAGAAGTGTTGAAGAAACAGCATTATGACTATTTGATTTTTGGTCACCGACACCTGCCTATAGATTTTACATTGAACAAAAGCCGTTATATTAACCTCGGCGACTGGATTCAGTATTTTACATATGCAGTGTTCGACGGGCAACAACTTATATTGCAATCACGTTATCCAGAGAACGAAAATAAGATCGTAAGGAAATGAAACGGCAATCCCACCAGACCAATAAATGTTAAATGCACCGATGAAACGCTGGCTGTTTATACTGATTTTTTTTGCTTCCGTTGAAAGCTTCTCGCAAACCGACGACTCCTTTAATCTGGTGCTCGAAGAACGTGGGGGCATCGCCGACTTCAGTGTAGATAACCTGGGTAATATATTTTTACTGTACCAGAATGGGCAGCTTAAAAAATTAAAACCAAATGGCGACTCACTCGCAGTATTCAATAATGTCAGAAGATTCGGGAAGATATTTTCAATTGATGTTACTAATCCATTAAAAGTATTATTGTACTATAAAGATTTCGGCACAACACTTATTCTCGACAGGTTCCTGAACCAGCGGGCCATATTAGATTTCCGCAAACGGGACCTCCCGCAGGTACGTGCGATAGGCCAGGCTTACGATAATAACATCTGGATATTTGATGACCTGGATATTAAATTAAAAAAGATAAGCGATGAAGGAAGAGTGATTGACCAGTCAACAGATTTCCGCCTTGTATTTGACTCTGTCCCTTCCCCCGATTATATTATCGACCAGGACAAATTCGTTTACCTCTATGATAAACAAAAGGGAGTATATATTTTTGATTATTTTGGAGGTTTTCAGGGGCGTATTCCATTTACCGGATGGCGCGATTTTAATGTAATTAATAATACCTTATTCGGCAGGGACGATAAATTTCTATATCGTTACGATAAAGGCAGTCTCCAATTAAGGCAAATACCCATACCCTCATTTATGAATGGCGCACAGAAAATTGTTGTAGGTACGGGCAATGTATATTTATTGAGGGATGGCGTGATTATGGTATATTCGTATAATTGATGAATAATCCTTTCTACTTTAAATTTTTTGATAATACCGTAGGTGATTATATCCTTATTGCCGGCGTTATTCTTCTTACTATTTCTTTGAAAACATTTCTTTCGAAGATCCTTGCGGCCCTTGTGTTCAGGGTGGTCCGCAGGCTGGCAAAGGGAATAGACAGAAAAAGTTTCGTTGATCTTATTGTCCCCCCTCTTGAGAATTTTATAGTGACCTTTGTTACCATTGTGGCACTGGAGAAATTAAAGTATCCATCTATACTCGATGTGCATATTTATAAGGTCAGCCTGCATAGGGTCATAGAAATATTTGCTATGAGCCTGATGATCATTTCATTTATATGGCTATTATTGAGGATCATTGATTTTATTGCAATGATACTTGAGCATAAAGCGAATATAACCGAATCGCAGACCAATAACCAGTTAATATTATTCTTTAAGGATTTCTTTAAAGTGATACTGGTAATTGTTGCGATACTGATGATATTAAAATTCGGATTTAGTTTTAAAATATCCAGTTTAATTACGGGACTGAGTTTGGCGGGTGCGGCTGTTGCGCTGGCAACAAGGGAAAGTATTGAGAATTTAATAGCCTCATTTATCATATTCTTTGACAAACCTTTTTCTACCGGCGACTTAATTAAAGTGCAGAATATTACCGGCACCGTAGAAAGAATTGGGTTAAGAAGCACCAGGTTAAGAACTACGCAGAAAACTTACGTGACCGTTCCCAATAAACAGATGGTGGATAGTATAACGGATAACCTCACGCTGCAATCGCAGCGTAAAGCGTCTGTACAACTGGATTTAAGTGCGGACACTCCCTCGGAAACGGTTGACCGGTTAGTACTGGCAATAGAAGAATTAATGCAGAAGAGACGCGATAAGATTGAGAATCATACCGTATTTCTCTCGGATATTGTTAAGAACTCTTATGTAATTACTGTTGAGTTTTTTACCGCAACAATACCGGCCCCGGATTTTAATGATATACGCCAGTATATTAACCTGGCTATTATAGACTTACTTGCGAAAATGAATATTAAGCTGGCGTCGAAAGAGGTGCCCAAAGAATAGCCTGGAAGCCCCGGCCACAAGGGAGCGGGATGCACAGCGTTTATTATACGGTGCAGTGGGATGCGTTTACAATGAAGCTTTTATTTCGAGCAAAAAACCTTTGATCTTCTGGAGCGACTGGATCATATTAAAACGTTCCTGTGATTTTTTATTATTCTTTAAAAAATCCTTGGCCCCATCAATAGTTAATTTTCTTCTCCTTAGCAGGTCATAAATCAACTGTAGGTTTTTAATATCAACAGGCCTGAAATGCCTGTCGCCCTTTTTATTTTTCCTGGGCTTGATAATATCAAATTCAGATTCCCAGAAACGAAGCAATGAGGCGTTTACTTTAAACATCTGCGAAACTTCGCCTATGGCGTAATATTGTTTCTGAAACAGGATATCATCTTCGGGAACATCTACAAGGTCAGCTTCTGCAGCAAAGGTTTTCTGAGATTTCCTGCCCCTGCCCGATGAAGATTTAGCAGGTTTTGTAACCGGGGTAAAAGTGACTGCCGGTTCTTCTGAAATCACTTCAATTTCTTCCGTTTTTTCGGTTGCCGGCACTGATTTATTTTCAGGTAAAGGAGCTTCTTTCCGTGAGGCGTCAAAATCAAAAGTTATCTGTGAAAAGCTCTTGTTCATTCACTAAAGTTAGCCCTAAATTTAGTACTTTTGCAGATACTGCTGCGCCTTAGAAAAGGACTGCCAAATCCCCTCAGAAAGAGGTGTGTTTTTACCAGATGGTAAAATAGGCGGCCCCTCAAAAAATTCAGCGGTTTTCCAATCAAATTATGAGTGCAGAAATACAGGAAATTACCTCAACGATTGCGCCGGGTTACGGTGCCGATAGTATCCAGGTTTTAGAAGGTTTAGAAGCAGTGCGCAAGCGCCCGGCGATGTATATCGGCGATATCGGCGAGAAAGGACTTCACCATCTTGTCTATGAAGTTGTAGATAACTCAATTGATGAAGCGCTTGCGGGCTATTGCAGCAATATCGATGTGATTATTAATGAAGATAATTCCATTTCCGTACAGGATGATGGACGCGGGATCCCTACAGGTATCAATACAAAAGAAAAAAAATCGGCCCTTGAAATCGTAATGACCGTTTTGCATGCAGGCGGTAAATTCGATAAGGATACGTATAAAGTTTCCGGTGGTTTACATGGCGTGGGCGTGAGCTGCGTAAATGCACTGAGCTCCAAATTGCACGTGATTGTAGAAAGAGAAGGAAAAAAATTCGAACAGGAATATGGTATTGGCATTCCAAAATACCCGGTAAGAGAAATTGGTACAAGCGACAGGACAGGAACATTTGTTCAATTCTGGCCCGATACTTCAATATTTAATACTAATGTTTATAAAAAGGATATTCTCGAAGGAAGATTAAGAGAATTATCGTACCTGAATAAAGGAATTAGAATCAATCTTTCCGACTTCCGCGAAAAAGATGAAGAAGGAAATGTTTATAAGAAAACATTTTATAGCGAAGGCGGTATAGTGGAGTTTGTTGAAATGCTTGACAAAAATGCAGGCAGAAGCACGTTCCTTCCCAAAGTGATTTATGTTGAAGGAAAGGATGATAATACAAATGTAATGGTAGAGGTGGCCCTTACTTACAATGATGGGTACACAGAACATATTTATTCTTACGTAAATAACATTAATACTATTGAAGGCGGTACACACGTATCTGGTTTCAGAAGAGCGCTTACCCGCGTATTTAAAAGTTATGGCGATAAGAATGGTTTATTTGAAAAAGCAAAGGTCGAAATTGAAGGAGATGATTTCAGAGAAGGATTAAGCAGCATCATTTCTGTAAAAGTTCCTGAGCCGCAGTTTGAAGGACAAACAAAAACCAAACTGGGTAACAGCGAGGTAATGAGCGTTGTTGATAATACTGTTTCAAAGGTATTAGTGGCTTATCTCGAAGAAAATCCGAAGGAAGCGAAGAATATTATTCAGAAAGTGATCCTCGCAGCGCAGGCAAGGGCCGCTGCAAAAAAAGCACGTGAACTGGTACAGAGAAAAAGTGTGCTTAGCGGTGGGGGATTGCCGGGAAAACTGGCAGACTGTTCTGAGCGCGATCCTGCACGTTGTGAGTTGTTCCTTGTTGAAGGAGATTCTGCAGGCGGTACGGCTAAACAGGGCCGCGACAGGGCGTTCCAGGCTATTTTACCATTAAGGGGCAAGATCCTTAACGTAGAGAAGGCCATGGAACATAAAATATACGAAAATGAGGAAATAAGGAATATGTACACCGCTTTGGGTGTAACGGTAGGAACCCCGGATGATCCAAAAGCGCTGAATATCAATAAACTGCGTTATCATAAGCTGATCATCATGACCGATGCTGATGTAGACGGAAGCCACATTGCGACGCTGATCCTTACTTTCATTTACAGGTATATGAAGGAACTGGTTGAACAGGGATATGTTTACCTGGCGCAACCGCCTTTATACCTCATTAAAAAGGGCAAGGACCAGGCCTATGCCTGGACGGAAGAACAACGCCGCGAACTGATCGTAAAGTTTGCAAATGGTAAGGAAGATTCGGTTAACACACAGCGTTACAAAGGGTTAGGTGAAATGAACGATCAACAGTTGTGGGACACTACCATGAATCCCGCTACCCGTACCTTAAAGCAGGTAAGCATTGACAGCGCTGCCGAAGCCGACAGGGTGTTTAGTATGCTGATGGGCGATGAAGTGGCCCCTCGCAGGGAGTTTATTGAATCACATGCCAAATACGCCAAATTAGATATATAAACGGGTAGAATAGAAAAAACCCCTTCAATATTCAATTTATCCTATCTTAGCTCATAACCAATTTTAAAATAGGAAGCTATGGCCGAAATAACACTTACAGCATACAACGTTAAGACCAAAGAAAAGAATGTTCCTATCAAAGATGCAGTGATCACTAAAACTGCTAAAGGTGCATACATGGCCCAGGGAAATGATGGAAAGGGCAACAAACTCACTACGCTTCTTGGAGAAGCAAAAGCACTTGATGCTATCAAGGCTGGTATTGCTAAGCAGGGGTGGTAATAACAAATTATTCGTGTGTGTGTGGCGCTGGATTATCTGTCTGTTCATTCCTGCATTAGCTAATGCACAAACGGATAATCCTTATATCCTTAACGGTGATGCTATTAAAGAAGATTGCAATTGCTATACACTTACCAGTGATTCTTATAATACCTCGGGATCTGTCTGGAATAAAAATAAGATAGATCTAAACGAATCCTTCGACTATAAGTTTAATGTATTTCTCGGCTGCAACGACGATGGCGCCGATGGAATGGCGTTCGTTTTACAGCCAATCAGCACCAGCATAGGCTCTCAAGGCGGTGGAATGGGCTATAACGGCGTTTTCCCTTCATTAGGAATACTGATAGATACCTGGCAGAACGGCGAGAACCTGGATCCTTCTTACGATTATATCGCAATAATGAGGGATGGTAATATTGTGCATGGCCCTACAGATCTTGCAGCGCCCATGCCAGCACTAATTTCCGAAGGAAATATTGAAGATTGTAACTGGCATACATTCCGCATCACCTGGGATGCAACTACTAAAATAATCAGCACCGAATTTGATGGGGTACCACGTGTAAGCGCAACTGTTGACATGGTTCCGGATATATTTTCGGGAGATCCAATGGTTTATTGGGGGTTTACTTCGGCCACAGGTGGAGGAAAAAATCACCAGCGTGTATGCACTTCATTAAACCCCGGTTTTTATTTTCCGGAAGGGCAGGAAACCTGTTATCCATCTCCACTCAGGTTTATTGACAGCTCTAATTCTTTTGGTACAATTAATCAGTGGTACTGGAACTTTGGTGACGGAACAACATTCGAAGGCCAAAATCCACCCATTCATGTATTTCCAGGACCGGGTAATTATGATGTTACGCTTTCCATATTAGGCAATAATGGGTGCGTATCAGATACTTTCCTAAGGAAGATTGTTGCAGGTTCAGAACCCGTTGCGGCATTTAAATATATGCCCTTATACGTGTGTAAGGATATGCCAACATCATTCTTTGATAATTCTTCTGTAGAATTTGGAACAATTAATAAATGGAAATGGAGTATTAATGGACAGAATTTTCAGGATAGCAATCCCCCACCATTAATATTAAATTCCGTAAAGAATAAAATCGAATTGACAGTTGAAACTGTTGAAGGATGTGTGTCGAATGTTTTTACTGATTCAATAAAAATTAAATCATTCCCCTGCCCTGAATTATATGTTCCATCTGCATTTACACCAAATAATGATGGGAAGAATGATAAATTTGAATTTATTGCAGCCGGAATGAGCTCAATAGAATCATTTAAAATATATAATCGCTTTGGGCAGGTAATATTTTCTTCTACTGATCCTAATAACGGATGGGATGGAAGATTTAAAGGAAAAGATCAACCGCCGGGAGTTTATATCTGGGTAATTAAAGCCATTGACATGAATGGCCAGATTCATTTTAATAAAGGAACACTTACACTTATCCGATAATTTCCGCTCCAAAGTACTTATGCAGCACAGGTGGAATATTAATTCCTTTTTCAGTTTGATTGTTTTCTAATAATGCTGCGAGAATTCTCGGTAATGCAAGAGAGCTTCCGTTAAGAGAATGCGCAAGTTGCGTTTTACCACTTGCATTCTTATAACGGATCTTCATCCTGTTGGTCTGAAAAGATTCAAAATTAGAAACAGAACTTACTTCCAGCCATTTTTCCTGCGCCTTACTGTACACTTCAAAATCATAAGTGAGCGCTGATGCAAAGCTCATATCGCCACCACATAATTTTAATATGCGGTAAGGTAGTTGTAAAGAGTTCATTAATTTTTCTACATGCGCCACCATTTCTTCATGCGCTTCATAGCTTTTATCGGCATGAACAATCTGTACAATTTCTACTTTTTCAAATTGATGTAAACGGTTTAATCCACGTACATCCGCACCAAAACTTCCTGCTTCTCTTCTGAAACATGGAGAGTAGGCGGTCATCTTTAATGGCAGGTCAGTTTCTTTTACTATTTCGTCGCGATAAATATTAGTGATAGGAACTTCAGAGGTTGGTATTAAATAAAAATCATCAACAGGCATATAATACATCTGCCCCTCTTTATCTGGTAACGAACCAGTGCCATAAGCTGATGCCTCATTAACAAGAAAAGGAGGAATATATTCAGTATAGCCCGCAGCAGTATTATAATCTAAAAAATATTGAATTAAAGAACGTTGCAGTTTTGCTCCTTTGCCTTTGTATAATGGAAATCCGCGACCGGTAATTTTAGAACCGGTTTCGAAATCTACAATATCATATTTCTTAATTAGCTCCCAGTGAGGCTGTGCACCATCATATAATTGCGGTTTGGTACCACCTTCTTTTATAGTAACATTATCTTCTGCGGTTTTACCTTCAGGCACTTTATCAGATGGTAAATTAGGCAGCCTTACCAGTAGTTCGTCCAGTTGTTTTTCTATAGCAATTAATTGCTCTTTTATTGGTTTTGCTGAGGCATTAAGTGTTTCAGCTTCCTGTTTCTTAGCGTTGGCTTCGTCTTTCTGCCCCTTAGCCATTAACCCTCCTATTTCTTTGGCAATAGCATTGGCTTTGGATTGAATGCCTTCGCTTTCATTCTGCAGTTTTCTTTTTTCATCATCCAGGGCGATGATGTCATCAACGGCAGATACTTCCTTAAAATGTTTAATGGCCAGTCTTTCTTTTACATGATCGGGGTTTTGCCTGATAACACTAAGCTGTAACATTTGAGAAATTTAGTTTGGCGGCAAAGATAGTCAGTTGCCAATTTTTACAATAATCAGATACGTATTTAAAAAATAGCTTATATTAGAATAGTCAAATACTATTTAATCATTTCCTTATTTCCCCCCGACCGGAGGTTCGTTCATTATGCAACAGAAATACACACTATTACTATTAGTAATGTTTTCGCTGAATTATTCAGCATCTGCCCAGGTTCCCTCAGATGAGGTACTGAAAAGTATCGTAGCCTCAGAAACTACAACTTTTAATGCAAAAGATTCAGCAGCCTGGGAGGCTATGTGGCTGCACGACCCCACTGTAACTATAACATTAATTTTTGCGGGCATGAATTTTAGCTGGACAGGATGGGACAGCATTCGCCCTATTGCTCTCAGAGAGATGAGGGGTATTACAGGAACCGCATCTTTTACGAATAGTGACTACGTAATTCGTAAAGACGCCAACCTTGCGACCCTTGATTACAAAGAAACTATGAAAAGGCAGACAGACGATTCGATGAAAACCTATATCTCGCAGGAACAACGTGTGCTTGCAAAAGTAAAAGGCAAATGGAAGATAGTATCGATGGTGTCACGTTCACTTGAACCAACCGATTCCCCGAGCTCGATAGAGAATTCAATAAACATGGCTGGGTATAACCTGCTTTCGGCAGGGAGAACAACGGACGCTATAAAATTATTTAAGCTGAATACGGAGTTTTTCCCAAAAGCATGGAACACGTTCGACAGTCTTGGCGAAGGCTATCTTATTGCCGGCGATAAAGAGCAGGCCAAACTGAATTACGAGAAATCCATTCAACTTAATCCGAAAAACAGCAACGGTAAAAAGGCGCTCGAAAAGTTATAATTCATGATGTTGCTGCGCGGAATTATTAGTCGTCAGCAGCAACATCATCTCTCTCCCTATCTTTGCGTACATGCAAACAAAAGACGATCTGCAGGCAAGATGGTGGAGGCTGGAGGCAGCGATGCTGGAAAGGTTCGGGAAAAAACCTGACCTCGAAGGGGTATTATTTTTAATAGGAATACAGGAGTTCGGGCATATAAGGGATAAATTTACCAAAGAACAAAAACAGGACCTCATGCATGTTGCCGTTTGCTCCTTACTGGCGCAAAGCGGCTATTACGAAATTGAGCATCATGACCGGGATGGGTGGCCACATTTTGCCCAATTGAAAGAATTGCCGGTATTAAATGCATTTGAACAGGAAAACTTTTTGAAAGATCATGTATTGCTTTATTTCGAGACACGTAATATTTTGTAATCTTGCAGCAATAAATAAAACCACACATGAATTTTCCGGGAAATCTCCGCTATACCAAAGACCACGAATGGGTAAAATTAGAAGGTGATACTGCAACGATAGGTATTACTGATTTTGCACAAAAAGAACTGGGCGATATTGTTTATGTAGAAATTGAAACAGTAGGAAAAACGCTTGATGCAGAAGCAATATTCGGCACCGTTGAAGCGGTGAAAACAGTTTCTGATCTCTTTTTGCCTGTGTCGGGAACAGTTTTAGAAATAAATCCTGCCCTGGCTTCCAACCCGGAACTGGTAAATACCGATCCTTATGGAGAGGGATGGATGATTAAATTGAAAGTAAATAATGCTGCTGATATAGATGGCTTAATGGATGCGGAAGCATATACTGCTGTTGCAGGAGCCTGAATTTAACAAAAGTATCTTGTTTATTTTACCTTTCGGATTGATATGCTGGTTTTGATTCAAAGAATTCTTTCGTATAGAATTTTTCCTTTAATATGGACTTTTCTTATCATTATTCTGCTTTGCATTCCGGGATCTTATGTTCCGGGCGCTGGCCTGTTCGGCATCAAAAACCTCGATAAGATTATTCACGTTATTCTTTTTGGGTGCAACGTATTGTTCTGGGGAGGGTATTACTGGTCGAAGCAATTTGCGAAACCCCGGATGAAAAAAACTGTCATTATCATAACCGGGCTGACAATCATTTTCGGAATCGCTATGGAATATATCCAGTTATATTTTGTTCCTAACAGATCATTTGACGGCGGAGATATCATCGCAGATATTGTGGGAGCAATAATTGGGGCAGCCTGGTTAAACAGGAAGACGCGTTAAGGCAGGTGTAAACAATCCCCTGTGGCAACAAGGGTCATTTTCTTCTTTTAATGATACCTATTCTTCTCGTTAGAAATGACAAGAGGTTGTCTTTGACCCGGACGTGACCACCTGTATAGTTATATCACGATGAGTCAGAATGACCCGGAAAATTCTCGGTTTCTCCTCTTTGCCTCCTCTTTGCTTCCTCTTTGCCTCCTCGGATCCTCCTCGGAATCCGAGGAGGCAAAGAGGAGAAATCAAGGTTTCAATGAGGGGGTTAAGACCAAACGCGCTTGCGCCAGAGATGATAATATGTGTGGCTCAATGAGGATAATAGGTGTTGGTTAGAGACGAAAGTGACAACAACATTGCTTTTTAAAAATTCTCTTTTTTTTATGCAGCGTTTCTATAATCGCTGTGGTCTTCGATATGTTTAGTTGCCCTCGGCAAAGAGGCTTCATAAGGCAGTTAATAGAAAATTGACCCTTCAGCAGTATAAATAAAATAGCCCCTGTAGAAACAGGGGCCGTAACCAAAACTAACTGCTTATGAGAAAATTGACTGCTTTTATGAAGCCTTTTTATTCTGTAATATCTAACGCAAATGAAGTGCCATTAGTATGCACCCTTGCATTAGAGCACAAAGTTACCATCCTGTAGATTTCTTTTCCCTGGATGGGATGGAATTCTCATAATCTTAACATTAGAAATTAAGCTCATTCCCCGACCCCGCGCCGGAAGGAGTTCTCCGAGCCATTATGCAGGCGTCCCCCCTTCTGCGGTTGGGAAGTTAGAAGTTGTATGGGTGGCCGGGGAGTAGGTTAATTCTGCCGCGTCAGTTTCTCTGAATTCTCAGCAAACTGGAGCGCATCAATAAACTCATGTATATCGCCGTTAAGCACTGCATCCATATTATAAACAGTGAGGCCTATACGATGATCCGTAATACGGCCCTGGGGAAAATTATAGGTTCTTATTTTGGCACTCCTGTCGCCACTGCTTACCAGGCTTTTACGATGTTTTGCTATTTCTTCTTCCTGCTTTCTTACCTGTTCTTCGTATAGCCTGGTGCGTAACATCTGCATAGCCTTTTCGCGGTTACCAAGCTGCGAGCGTTCTGTCTGGCAAATTACCACAGTGCCGGTAGGTAAATGGGTAAGCATTACTTTGGTTTCAACCTTGTTTACGTTTTGTCCGCCGGCGCCTCCACTTCGCGCCGTCTCCATTTTCACATCTGCAGGATTCAGTTCAAAATCCACTTCGTCGGCCTCGGGCATTACCGCAACGGTCGCCGCAGAGGTGTGTACACGTCCGCTGGTTTCTGTATCGGGCACACGCTGAACGCGATGAACACCACTTTCAAATTTCAGGGTGCCGTACACATCGTCTCCTGTAACTTCTAATTGAACTTCTTTGTATCCTCCAACGGTTCCTTCACTTTCGCTAAGTATGGTGGTTTTCCAGCCTTTACGTTCGCAATAGCGCAGGTACATTCTTAATAGATCACCGGCAAATAAACTTGCCTCATCACCCCCCGTTCCTGCACGTATTTCCACAATAGCATTTTTATCGTCCTGTGGGTCCTTGGGTATCAGCATCTGCCTGATAACCGACTCCATTTTTTCCTGTTTCTCTTCTAAACCGGGAGCCTCAAGTTTAGCCAACTCTCTTAGTTCAGTATCATCACCATTCAATGCTTCTTTATAGAACGCTACATCATCCAGCAGTTTTTTATATTCAGCATAAGCAGTCACCACTTTCTCAAGGCTGCGATATTCTTTACTTGTTTCCATAAATCGTTTGTTATCATTAACGATCTCCGGGTTGGTTAACGCAACACCAAGGTCATCGAATCTTGCTTTTATGGCTTCTAACTTATCTAACATAGATTACTTTTGGTAAATCGGTTTGCAAAGTTAATTGATTAATAATCATGGTTCACAGGAAATTGGGAGCAGATAATATATTTACGGGACATGAAATGCTGGGCAGTGATGCTGTGTTGGTAGTGAATAATGACGGCAGGGTAATAGATTTAATTAATGAGAGCGAAGCGGGAGAAGATATTGAAAGATATAAAGGGATATTGAGCCCGGGTTTTGTCAATTGTCATTGCCACCTGGAATTATCTCACATGAAAGGGGTAATCCCGGAACATTCAGGAATGGTTGAATTTTTATTGGCAGTGATGAGTGGCCGTAATAATACGGAAGAAAAAATACTGGAGGCAATTATCTCTGCAGAAAATGAGATGAAAAGAAATGGTACCGTGGCTGTCGGGGATATTTGTAATACAGATTATACTATTTCACAAAAAAAAACATCTTCTGTTTATTATCATAATTTTATTGAGTCAACTGGTTTTATTGATGCCTCAGCTGAATCAAGATTTAATACTTCGCTTGAGTTATATAGAAAATTTATTAGGACCGGCCCTTCTTCGATAGTTCCACACGCGCCATATTCTGTTTCTAATACTTTGTTTTCGTTGATTAATGATTTTGATCCCGGAAATTTATTAACGATGCATAACCAGGAAAGCACTGCAGAAAATGATTTCTTTTTAAATGCAGGAGGAGATTTACTGAAATTATATGCGGCAATAAAAATAGACATTAAACATTTTAAAGGAACAGGAAAAACCAGCTTAATAAGCGCGCTTTCTCATATTTCTGCAGCATATAAAATGATACTGGTTCATAATGTGTTAACTAATAAAGATGACCTGGAATGGGCCCGGCAAAGAATGAATAACCTGTATTGGTGCCTTTGCCCTAATGCAAATAAATATATTAATAATAATTTGCCTGATGTTGAACAATTAAGGAAATATACTTCTAAAATTGTTTTAGGAACAGATAGTCTCGCATCAAATCATGAGTTAAATATTTTATCTGAAATAAAAACATTAAAAGATAATTTTCCTTCTATCGGATTAGCTGAATTATTAAAATGGGCAACTGTTAATGGCGCTGAAGCTTTGGGAATACAGGATAAATTTGGAAGTTTTGAAAAAGGAAAGAAACCAGGAATTAATTTAGTAAGCCTGCCTTCCCCATTTGAAAAAGGAGCGCTTAACGACTATACATGCAAAGTGATTGCAGGGGTATCATGATAACACCGCCTCTAACACGGGTAACGTCTTAAGATTTCCGAAATCCTGTATATGCAATGCATAGAATTTCTCGAACGTATGCAATAATAGCCTCCTGGTTTCCTGGTTAAGTTTTACCTGGTGCAACTCGGAAGGCTGCATTACTTTCAACAGATCAGAAATAATTGCACTATGCTCTTTTTCTAAATAATGTGCATGATTGGGCCTGTCGGGTACGAATTGTCCTTCCACAAGATCCAGGAAATTATTTATTGCTGAGTATTTATCGGCGAAGCGAAAGCCATAGAACCCACTGAGATGAAGGGCAAAATACAGCGGGAAATTGGCAATATTATTATCGTCGGTACGGTCGAGGTGCAGAAATGCGTCTTCTATAAAATGGAAAAGATCAGGATTGGGTTCAGGTTGTTTCAGCGTTCTCTGTAACAATTCAATCATAAATAAAGCGACTGAATTCCTGTACACGTTTAAAAATATCTTTTCGTAAATAATGGCCCATTTAAATTCTTTTAATCTCTGCAGATTTTTCAGGTCGTTATGATAGGCTACCAGTTCCAGCAGGGCGGAGGGCTGAAATAAATTGGCTCTTCCCGACCCTTTTTTCGATGTTGTTCTTACGCCATTAACAATATAGGACTGCATGCCAAAAAGTTCGGTATAGATGCCGGCGATTATACTGGTTTCGCCATAACGCACCGTTTTAATAACTATACCTTTTGTTTTATGGGTAATCACAGCGTAAAGATAATTCACTCACCCGGCTGCGCCGCAGGAATACTTTGTGCGTGACAACTTATCTGGACACTTGCCTTTCCGATGGGGGTGGCGATGGAGATGCCCGTATCTGTAATGAAGTACAGGTTGCCACAAGTAAAGCCTTAGGGAAATGGCCAATCCACTCCATCCTGCGGTACGGCCGGGATGGGTTAAATATTTAGCGTTTATATTTGCCCCTCAATAAATTACCATGTGGGGAAGACTAGCTCTGATCATTTTGCGTTTTCGCTGGCCGTTATTAATATTCATTCTTGCGTTTACTGCTTTTATGACCTGGCATGCTTCCAGGGTGCAACTCAGTTATGAATTCACCAACTCGATCCCTACAGACAATCCCCGCTACCAGGATTACCAGGATTTCCGCAGACAGTTTGGCGAGGACGGTAACCTGATGGTAATAGGCTTTCAGTCGGATAATCTTTTTGAAGAAAAACTATTTAACGAATACACTGCATTGGCAGAAAACTTACAAAAGAATAGTTCTGTCGTTGGAATATTAAGTGTTCCCAGTGCAATAAACCTGGTAAAAGACACCTCATCTGAACAATTAAAAGCTGTTCCTGTTTTTCCTGCTGGCAGAATTAACCAGGCAGCACTTGATAGTGCAAAAAATATTTTTCTCGGACTTAAATTTTACAATGGGTTTTTATATAATCCTGTTTCGAAGACTTACCTGATGGGAGTAAGCATCGATAAAAATGTTTTAAATACCAAGAAAAGAAATATAGTTGTTCCTGAACTGGTAAAACTGGCCGAAGACTTCGGAAAAAATAATTCGCTTGAAATGCATTACAGCGGGCTTCCGCTTATTCGAACCAATCTCGCTACACGTGTTGCAGATGAAATGAAATGGTTCCTGTTTGGATCGGTAGTATTATCGGCTGTTATATTGCTGATATTTTTCAGAAGCCTTAGCGCAATGGCATTATCGTTATTTGTGGTGGTGTGCGGGGTAGTATGGAGCCTGGGTACAATGGACCTGTTTGGATATAAGATTACTTTGCTGAATGCATTGATCCCTCCATTAATTGTTGTTATTGGTATTCCGAACTGTATTTATTTTTTGAATAAATATCATAGCGCTTACAGGGAGATACAATCCGCTTTACGCACTTCCGACCCCTTTGGCCGACAGCCGTCGGCAGTTGAGGGAGGGGACTGGCATTCTCCCGACAATCCCAAACGCAAGGCGCTGATATTGATGATCAGCAAAATGGGTGTTGTTACTTTGTTTTGTAATATCGCTGCTGCAATAGGTTTCGCAGTATTTGCCTTAACCAAGAGCGCAATATTAAAACAGTTCGGTGTTGTTGCAGGGATTAATATTTTCGCTTTATTTTTTATTTCATTAATTATAATTCCGGTAGCATTAAGTTTTTTGCCTGCACCAAAATCCAGGCATACAAAATATCTCGATAATAGGTGGATGTTATTGATTCTCGACAGGCTTGAGAGATGGTCATTAAATCACAGAAGATTAATTTATGGTTTTACCATAGGGATACTGATTATTTCTTTTGCCGGAATGTTCAGATTAAAGTCAGAAGGATTTATTGTTGATGACCTCCCTCAAACGGATAAAATATATACCGATCTTAAGTTTTTCGAGAAAAATTTTGAAGGCGTAATGCCCCTGGAAATTGTGGTAGATACAAAACGTAAAAATGGCTTGCGCAGCAATCCTTTAAAAACATTTGAGAAAATAGATGAGCTGTCTGCTTTTATTGATTCGCAATCTGTAATGAACAGGCCCCTATCTGTTGTGGAAGGACTAAAATTTGCAAGACAGGCTTATTATGATGGCGACAGTTCCAGTTATGGTTTACCTAATTCTTTCGATATAGCATTTCTTGCGCAATATTTACATACAAAGCCAAATGACAATGCAGGCGCAGATAATACTTTTAATAAACTGATCCTGAGTTTTATGGATAGTACCAAAAGAAGTGCAAGGATCAGCGCTAATATGGCGGATATTGGAAGTAAAAATTTATCTGAAATGCTTACCGTTATCGATAATAAAAGCAAACAGATATTTGATACGGCTTCTTATAAAGTAACCTTAACCGGAACAAGCGTTACTTTTTTAGAAGGAATGGCATTTATTATTAATGGCCTCAAAGAAAGTATTATGTGGGCGTTTTTGCTGATTGCTTTATGTATGCTTTATTTGTTCCGTTCTTTCAGGATATTATTATGCTCGCTGATCCCTAATATTATTCCATTAATTATTACCGCTGGTATAATGGGTTGGGCAGGTGTTAGAATAAAACCATCTACGGTACTTGTGTTTTCTGTTGCATTGGGGATAGCAATAGACATTACTATCCGGTTTCTTGTTAACTATAAACAGGAATTAAAAGGGAGTAAAAAAACTTCCATAGAAGTAGTAATAGATACGATTCATAAAACTGGTATAAGTATTATTTATACTTCTCTTGTGTTAATTGCTGGATTCGTCATATTCTGCTTTAGCGGATTTGGCGGAACACAGGCATTGGGATGGCTCACATCATTAACGCTTGTAATGGCAACATTTACAAATCTTGTATTTCTGCCAGCATTATTATTGTCAACAGGAAAAAAGGCCGCTCTGAGCCATCACTAACCGCGTGTGCTAAAGCTTGCGGCACCCCTAAAGTTTTAGTACACACGACCGTCCTTTGAAAAGATAATGGCGCGGAGCGCCAGGGATTACTTAATCAGTTCATTCAATTTATTGATCAACCCGTCGCCCCGAAGATTCTCCGCAACAATTATCCCTTCGGGATTGATCAATACATTGTAAGGAATTCCCTGGAAATTAAATAATTCAACCGATTTACTGTTCCAGTATGCGAGATCACTTATATGTGTCCAGGTGAGATTGTCTTTTTTGATGGCTTCCAGCCATTTGTCTTTATCCTTATCAAGCGATACGCCCAGCACACTAAAGTTTTTATTCTTAAACTGGTTGTATGCGTTCACTACATTGGGATTTTCCATCCTGCATGGACCGCACCAGCTGGCCCAGAAATCAACTAAAACAAATTTTCCTTTGAAGGAAGCGATAGATACTTCTTTACCATTTACATCGGGCATTGACATTTCAGGAGCAGGTTTTCCGGTCCATGACGATGCAGAAGGTTGCAGTTCCTGAGCGTTTTGCTGGTCCTTTGATGCTTTCAATTGATTTTTCAGATATTGTAAATTCGGATCAGAAGGAAACTTCGATACAGCTATTC
>CAYLVR010000052.1:0-16261 GCA_964387165.1 uncultured Chitinophagaceae bacterium
CAGCGGGACTGCAGGGGGGCTTACAACTTCATAAATCCTCCTGCGATCTAGCATTCAGTGCAGCTGCTTCACCCCCTTTTTCAAAGGTGGAGGGTCGGATCTCTGTTTTGAAAACCCAATACGCATACATATTTTATTAAAATAAATATGAAAACTAGGTTTTATGATCTTGCAAAGTATATCGAAAGAATAACGCCAGGGACAAGAGTTCTCAGACAAACAATTTCAATGACCCTTCGTCGATTCCACGCCGATTGCACACCGATTGCACACTGATTCCAGATTGATGATTGATTGATGGTTGATTGATTCCAGACTGATGAATGACTGATGAACGACCGATGAATGACTGATGAGCAACTGATGATTAAGTGATGAACGACTGATGTGTGTCTAGCCCCTTGTGGTTAAGCAAGCGAAAGAGTGGTTATTATTGATCCGGCAGCCTGCTGCCCCTTCGAAACAGCGGGTAGCGCCGGGGCTTTAACCAACAAGCTTGTACTTTTTGCCTGGCAGGTTCCGGGTAATGTTTTTCAGTTCGAGGCCTAAAAGGGTAGAGGCAAGGATACTGGTATTCATGCCGCTGCATTGGTTAAGCTGTTCTATTGATAGATGATCAGTTTCCTTTAATAAAGTGACAATCCGTTTCTCATTTTCGTCCAGTTCAATAAATAATTCGTTTTGCAGCGAAGGAGCGGTCTTCCGGTCCTCCCAGCCCATCAATTCACTAAATTCAGCGGGATTATTTAATATGATGGCTTTATGATCTTTAATAAGATCATTGCAGCCACGACTACGTGTATCAGTTATTCGTCCCGGAACTGCAAATACATCTCTTTCATAACCTAATGCAAGATCTGCGGTAATCATGCTCCCGCCTTTATTATCACTCTCAATAATTATTGTTGCATCACTCATGCCTGCAACTATCCGGTTCCTGCTGGGGAAATTGTATTTATCTGGTTTTGTAAAACTCCTGAATTCGGTAAGTAATCCGCCACAATTGATCATTTCTTTTGCAAGACCTGTATTTTCGGGTGGATAAATAATATCCATGCCGTGTGCAATTACCCCAATAGTTTGTAATTGATTTTGCAATGCCGATTTATGCGCCAGTGAATCAATTCCAAAAGCAAGGCCGCTTACAATAATAACATCGTGCCTGCTTAATTCCTTTACCAGTTTTTCTACAACGACCCTTCCGTAATCTGAGTTCCTTCTGGTTCCCACAACTGAAATTATCTTACCTGCATTTAAATCGGCATTCCCTTTGTAAAATAATAAGGTAGGAGGATCGTAACAATTTAATAAACGTCGGGGGTAGTTTTTATCTTTAATAAATAATGGCTCAATACCATATCGTTCCATGAACCGAATCTCTTTTTCCGCTTTATCAAAATCTTTAAAAGATCTGATACTTCTTGCTATGGCCGGTCCAATATTGTCAATCTTTTCAAGCTCGCGGTGTTTTGCATTAAATATATCATAGGCAGAGGCAAAATGCTCGCACAGATTCCTGGCATTTTTTGAGCCAATGCCAGGAACGTTGCTTAATGAAAGCTGGTATATTAAATCGGGATTCATGATTTTGGGATGGCTCATTGTGCAACGTGCACCAGGGGATAGAAGATTGTTAATTTAAAACTTTCATTTCTGTTCTTCTGTTTCTTGCTTTACCCTCTTCTGTGTTATTGTCTGCTATTGGTTCTGTGGAACCAAAACCTTTTGAAGAAAGTCGTGTAGCGCTAATGCCATGTGCAATTAAATATTGAACAACTGATTTTGACCTGTCATTTGATAACCTGAGATTGTCTGCTGATTTGCCTGTATTATCAGTATGTCCGTTTATACTGACTTTTAATGTGTTATTTTCTTTTAATAGTCTTACAATATTATCCAGTTCTGAATAAGATTCTTTTTTTAATTCGAAACTGTTTACGTCAAAAAATACATTCTTTAATACAATTGTAGCGTTCACACCTACCGGTTGCAGCGCGATATCAATATTGTATGTTGAATCACCTGCTTCTTTGCTTAATGGAAAATTCTCTGAATAGAATAAATATCCTTTTCGGTTAACATTAAATGCGTAATCTTTTCCTACTGGCAATGTAATTAAATAATTTCCTGTTTCATCGGTCTGTACCCTGCTTAATATTTTTTGTGTCGACAAGTCAGTTAATTCGACCGCAGAAGGCAATCCTTTTGTTGTTTTTGTATCATAAACTTTTCCTTTTACCCATAATGTTTTTGTAGGGCGGATATCTTCTCTTAGTTCAAAACTGTATATATCCAGTCCACCGCGACTATCACTCCGGTCGCTGGCATAATATGCTGTTTTGCCATCTGCGGCAATCACCATGCTGCCTTCATTTTCGATGGTATTGATAGGATATCCAAGGTTTTCTGCGGCCGACCAGCCCTCGCTGTTTCTTCTTGATAAAAAAAGATCGTCACCACCATAACCAGTATGACCATCAGATGTAAAATATAATGTTTGATTGTCAGCATGAATAAAGGGACAGCTTTCATTTCCAGCGGTATTTATTTCCGGCCCTGCATTAACAGGTGGACCGAATTTTCCATTCGGCTGCATATGAGATACATATATATCGCTTTTCCCAAATCCGCCGGCACGATTACTTGCGAAATACAGATCACGTTTATCAGGAGATAATGATGGTGCGGATTCCCATGCTTCCGTATTAATAATATTGCCAAGATTTTCAGGAGTGCTCCAACCCTGTGGAGTTAAATAAGAAATATATAAATCACAACTGCCAAAACCATCGGGGAAATTACAGCCGGTAAATATCAGCCATTCTCCGTCCTGTGAAATATTCTGGGCGCCTTCATTGGAAGGTGTATTTATATCTCCCTGCAGCCCACGGCCCAAACCCCATCCTGATGAAGACAGGGAGGACTCATAAAAATCCTCATTGGTATTATTAACTCTTCTTGTATAAAATAATTGTTTGCCGTCTATTGTTATTGCCGGGAAATATTCCGACACATTACTATTAATACTATCACCAAGGTTTTTTGGTTCGAATTTATAAGCTGACAGTGATCTTTGTTTTTCATATTGCAAAGCAAAAGTGTAACACTGTTTCCTGTATTCACCTGCTTTACGGCTCGATGGATTTAAATTGGTAATAGATAAGAATTCATTTGATGCTGCCAGTGCCTTTTCAAAATTACCGGCTCCGGCAAGATTAATAGAATAAGGTAATGAATAATCCCTGAAATAATTGCTGTCTATTGATTTTGCTTTTTCGTAATTACTAATTGCTCTGTTATAATCTTTTAATTCACCATAAATTCCGGCAATGGATAAATATGCATCCAGGAACTGGTTATCTGTTTTTACTGCACTTTGCAATATTTGAATGGCTTCATTAAATTTTCCATCGGATGCCTGTTGCAATGCTTTTGTATATAAAGCCGCCGCCTTTTTATTTACGTGTTCAGCATCATACTGGCTATATCCTTTAATGCCCACAGCCGAAAAAAATATAATAACAATTAGCTTTTTCAAATATTCTGTATTCTTTAATTAATAATCAGGGTACATTGATATATTTATGTATCTGGAGAGACAGCTCCCATCTGGGATGATCCTTTATATAATCAATGATCATCGGTGTAACAATTGGTGCTTTTTCCCATTCAGGTTGTAAATACAATTTGCATTCCGGCGAAACCAGTGCTGCATGTTTTTCTGCCCAGTCAAAATCCGATTTATTAAATACTACTACTTTTAGTTCATTTGCCAGAGGCATAATTTCGGGTAATGGCGCTTTGAATTTTTTAGGAGAAAGACATATCCAGTCCCATTCCCCTGACATGGGGCTGCTTCCCGATGTTTCTATATTATTTTCAAATCCTGCCTCATGTAATGCCTGGGTTAATTCTGTGCAATCATGCATTAATGGTTCGCCCCCGGTAATTACTGCCAGCCGGCCAGGATATTTTGCTGCTTCCGCAACAATTTCTTCTACAGTCAAAACCGGGTGCTTTTCTGCATCCCAGCTATCTTTTACATCGCACCATACACAACCCACGTCGCATCCGCCCAGCCTTATAAAATAAGCGGCCCGGCCCTGGTGACAACCTTCACCCTGGATGGTATAGAACGATTCCATTACTTTGAGGTGCATGCCTTATATGTATTTTTCATCAGCGCTGCAATGGTCATTGGTCCCACTCCGCCCGGAACCGGAGTAATATAACTGCATTTAGGCGCAACTTCTTCAAAATTCACATCCCCTTTGATGGCATAACCTTTCTTTTTAGTTGCATCGGCGACTCTTGAGATACCCACATCTATCACAATTGCCCCTTCTTTAACCATATCACCTGTTAAAAACCCTGGTTTTCCCAAAGCGGCAACTATCAAATCGGCGCCCTGGCATATCTCCTTAATATTTCGGGTAGCACTATGACAAATTGTAACTGTACAATTTCCCGGATTTGTATTATTGCTTAACAAAACACTCATCGGCCGGCCCACAATATTACTTCTGCCAATTACTACTGCGTTCATTCCTTTTGTATCGATCTTGTAATATTCCAGCAGCAACATAATTCCATAGGGTGTTGCCGGAATAAATGTTGGCAAACCCTGCACCATCCTGCCTACATTGGTAGAATGAAATCCGTCAACATCCTTCGCTGCATCTATGGTATCGATTACCTTCTGTTCAGAAATCCCCTTTGGTAGGGGCAGCTGCACCAATATACCATCTACATCTGTATCATTATTTAATTGTCTGATTGTTTTCAACAGTTCATCTTCTGTAATATTTTCTTCCAGCCTGACCAACGACGATTTATAACCGATCTCGGAACAGGTTCTCACCTTCGACCCCACATACGTTTCACTGGCTCCATTATTTCCTACCAGCACCGCAACAAGATGCGGTATTTTTTTACCTTGCTTTGCCAGTTCTTCTACTTTAATTTTTAATTCATCTTTGGTTGCCTGTGAAACCAACAGCCCATCGAGTATATTCATCCGGTTAAATTTTAGGGATCAAAGTTAGTGACCTCGATACAGCTTCCAAAATAAGGCCTGACGGAAAAAAACAGATTTCTACCGTTTTTTCACCTTTTTTAATCGAAAACAAGGGTGAAGTTTTGCTGAAAAGAAAATCGTGAGAAAGATAATTGTGTTCACTGTCCTTGTTTATTATTCACCAGTTTTGCTGGCACAGAATGCGCGTTCATCATTTAACGTCCCCTGGTTGTCGTCGGCACAATTTGGCCCCGAATCTGCCGGGGCGCTATCATTTTGTGATAATCCTTCTTTATTTCCATCGCAGAAGGGTTTTGGCGCAGGTATTTATTCTGAAAAGAAATTTATGGTGGACGACCTGAATTTACTGGTGGTTTCTGCTGCTGTATTTCGTGGAAAAAGCGCTGCAGGAATTAGCCTGTATTATTTCGGCGATCCCATGTATAATGAAATGCAGGTTGGAACAAGCTATGGTAAATCGATCGGAAAAATAACTATTGGCGCCAGTGTATTTTATAATGTTTTGAGTGTTAGGGGGGCTGATAAAATATCTGCGGTTAATATTAATATTTCGAGCAACTGGGAACTATCGGAGAATATATATATGGGATTGTTAATTGCTAGCCCGCATATTTCCAAATTAAAGAATAATTCAAAAGCTTCTTATTACAAAACAGGTTTTGGCTACCAGGCTTCTTCTAAAGTATATGCAGGGTTTGAATTTTTTAAAGAAGAAAATAAAAGTGTTGAAGTTATTACGTCTTTAAAATACTATTTCTCGGAAAAGTTTTTTGCTGTTGGAGGATTTCTTTCCGGCAGCAACATGCCATTTTTTGGTGCCGGGTGGAAATGGGATAATATAAAGCTTGAGTTGATTGTGGGTCAGCATTATGCTCTTGGCTCAAGTCCTGCGGTATTATTTAATTATTTAAATAAGGTGGAAGAGTGAAAATAATTATTATCATATTGATGTTTTTATCTATGCAGGGGTATTCGCAGGTTAATGATGATGAAATAACCAACGATCAGCAACTTGAGGATCTTGCAGAAACGGAAGAAAATGAAAACGAAGATGAGTTTTTAGTTCAGCAGCTTGCAGCCTTAAAGCGGAATCCTGTGAATATTAATGATCTTTCTGTTTCATTGAACGAGCTGCCGGTTCTGAATGCTATGCAGGTAAACAACCTGGTTAGCTACCGAAATCTATTAGGGTCTTTTATCAGTATTTATGAACTGCAGGCCGTTCCGGGATTTACTGTGGAAATAATAAAAAAAATATTGCCATACATTACTGTCGCGGACCCGTCTTCGAATACACAGGTATTTAAAAAAAGATTTAAGGGTGGGGACCATGATTTTTTATCAAGACCAACATTTCCTTCTAAATTATATATACGATATAAATACCGATACGGAAATTTATTACAGTATGGCGCGGTGGCAGAACGTGATGCAGGTGAACGATCGCTTATAGATTTTTATTCTATTCATTTATTTGCGAGAAATATAGGGATTATTAAATCTCTTGCTATAGGAGATTATACATTAAACCTTGGACAGGGGCTAATCCACTGGCAAAGCCAGGCTTTCAGGAAAACTTCCTCGGTAATTAATATTAAACGACAGGCAGATATAATACGACCCTATCATTCTGCCGGCGAATATAATTTTCAAAGGGGCGTTGCTGCCACACTACAGAAAAATAGCTGGGAAACGACATTGTTTGTTTCTTACAGGCAATTAACGGCTAATACATCACAGGATAATAATTATGGAAAAATAATAACCTCCATAAATACTTCGGGGTTACATAGAACTGAAAACGAACTGGCCAATAAAAACAGTGCATCATTATTAAGTTATGGTGCTAATATAAAATACTTCATGCAGCAGGGGCATGTTGGAATAAATGGAATTGGCTATCATTATTCGTTACCGTTATTAAAGCGCGACGAGCCTTATAATATATATGCTATAAAAGGTAATAACTGGTCGAATGCAAGTGTTGATTACAGCTTTACACATAGAAATATTCACTGGTTCGGCGAGGTTGCATTTGCTATGAATAAATCCAAAGCAGTAATAACAGGGTTGATGACCAGCTTGCATGCATCTGTTGACTTCGCCGTTTTGTACAGGCAAATTGATAAAAATTACCAATCACTCTATGGCAATGCCTTTACTGAGAACACAATGCCAACTAACGAAGAAGGTATATACCTGGGCATTAGTATGCGTCCCCATGGTTCCTGGAAAATAGACGCATATGCCGATTTTTTCCGGTTCCCATGGCTAAAATACCGTGTGAATGCCCCTTCTGATGGCAGTCAGTTCCTGGTACAGGTAGGCTGGAAGCCCAATAAACAGGTAGAGGTGTACAGCCGGTTCAGGCATAAGTTGAAGCCGCTAAATACAGGAGAAGGGGTTGTACGGTATCCGGATAGCTATACCCAGGAGAACTGGCGCACTCATATTTCTTTCCAGGTTTCGAGAACCATAATATTAAGGAGCAGGGTAGAGGCGTGTTGGTACAAAGGACCTGTTTTGGCCCTTCCCCTCACCGGGTACCTGTTTTATAGTGATGTGATTTATAAGCCGGTTGGCCGGTCATATTCCTGCAGCTTCAGGATTATGGTTTTCGAAAGTGACGCCTACGAGACACGTATCTACGCCTACGAGAATGATGTGCTTTTTGCAAGCAGTATTCCTTCATATTATAATAAAGGCACCAGGATGTACTGTACCGGTAGGGTAAAAACAGGTCGCCGAATATTGCCCAAATGCAGTGTGGATCTCGGTTTCAAGGTGTCAGCCACTATCTACACGCCTCCTCCCAGGCCCCCCAGACCTGGGAGCCTGGAATTCAGGCTACAGGTATTATTATCCCTGGCAGAGTGATTTTTTAACAAAAATTGTAAAAATCTTTTAACATTTGCAGCGAAACAAACGTTCGGTTTGTCTCATAATATTAGGTTTTGGTCCCTTTTTAACAGAATTTTGAGAAAATGAGGATCTGAATTCATTCACGAAAAGTCATTTCATGAGAAAAAAAATCCAACTGTATTGTCCTATAGACCGTAACCGATTCTATACTGCTTTTATTCAACCCCTTCCCTACTCCGCGGACTTTTGCCACACATTACTAGTTAACCAGTTTGTGTATTAAAAAGGAGCATTAACTTTTGCCGGCACATAATAAATGTTAAAAAAATGCATTTAATATAAGTGCCTAGTTGCCATTTGATAAGAACAAGGGATTTAAGTCAAACATTTAAAATCAAAGAGAGAGTATGAAAAAAATTTATTTCCTGCTGACTATGGCGCTTCTGTTAACGGCAGCTGCGTGGTCGCAAAACCTAACAATTACCGGGCAGGTCAAAAACCTTACAGATGAGCCGGTTTCCTTTGCCACAGTTTCTGTGAAAGGCACCAGCACCAGTGTTTCGGCCGATCAGAATGGTAATTTCAGTATCAGCGCCCCGCTGAATTCCACCCTGGTTGTTTCGGCAGCGGGTTTTGAATCGTATGAAGTTGAAATAACCAGCACCTCTCCAATAGTAGCTGTTCTTGCTTCATCAAATCCACTTACCGAAGTGGTGGTAACAGCACTGGGCATCTCCAGGGAGGCTAAATCTCTGGGTTACAGCACACAGAAAGTTTCAGGTGCGGAGCTTACAAAAGCAAGAGAAACAAATATCGTTAACTCACTGGCAGGTAAGGTTGCGGGTGTAAGAGTGACTTCACAGTCGGGTACGCTTGGTGGTTCTGCCAGGATCATCATAAGGGGTATATCTTCTTTCAGCTCAAGCAGTCAGCCGATATTTGTGATAGATGGTTTGCCCGTCGATAATGGAAATCCTTCTATTTCAACTCAGGCGGGAGCTGCTCCCTCAGGGTCTGCTTCGGTTGACTTCGGAAACCGTGCATCGGATATTAATCCTGATGATATAGAATCTATTCAAACTTTGAAAGGCGCTGCCGCTACCGCATTGTATGGTGCAAGAGCAAAAAATGGTGCTATAATTATAACAACAAAAAAAGGTAAAAAAGGCGCAACTAATGTAAGTGTTAACTCTTCCACACGTTTCGATAATCCACTTAAACTGCCTGAGTTTCAGAACGAATATGCACAGGGCCTGTTTGGTATTTACAATAGGAATAATTTAAATGGATGGGGGCCAAAAATCAGTGAGGCCCAGGATCTTAAGTTTCCTAACTTCCTTGGAGACAGTGTTACGCTTCAGGCACACCCAGATAATATCAAGAATTTCTATGAAACAGGGAATACTTATTTAAATTCTGTTTCTGTTGATGGTGGTAGTGAAGTGGGGGATTTCAGGCTAACTTATTCCAATACTCTCCAGGATGGTATTGTTCCCAACCAGTCTTTATTAAAAAATGCAGTATCCATAAATGCAGGAAGAATTGTTTCTCCAAAATTTGATGTGAGAGCGAATCTTAATTATACCGGGACCAGTTCAAAAGGAAGGCCAGTACAGAGCTCTAATGACCCAAATATTCTTGGGAACGTTTTGTACAATATTCCAAGGAACCTGGACATTAACATGATAAGAGACAACTATCTTAACCCTGAAACCGGACAGCAAATTCCATTGTCTCCATCAAGAACAGGTAATAATCCTTATTGGATCATTAATAATAATGGTTACGATGGTAATGTGGATAGGGTATTTGGTAACCTGATCGCCAACTACAAAATTTTAAGCTGGTTATCGCTGTCTAACAATATTGGTCTTGATTTTTATAATGAATTCAGGAAAGGTGTAACGCGTAATGGAACAATTGGCGCTTTGACAGGAAACTTTCTTGAAGTTAATATCTTTAATCGTGCCGTTAATAATGATCTGATCCTGACTGCTGTAAAAGATCTGACTCCTGATCTCGAATTAACAGTAATGGGAGGAAATAATATATACGAAACATTTTACAGAAGAAACCAGGTTTACGCTCAGGATCTGACAATAGATAAATTGTACAATTTCGCGAATGCAGCTTCTGTAAGACCAGAAAATACAATGAACAAAAAAAGAATTATTGGTGTTTTTGGTGAAGTTGCATTGAATTACAAGGATTTCCTTTTTCTAAGTGCAACAGGAAGAAATGACTGGAGTTCTACACTGCCTATTGACAACCGCTCCTATTTTTATCCTTCAATAGCAACGTCCTTCGTGTTCACTGAGTTTATAGATAAATCATGGTTGACATATGGTAAGCTACGCGCAAACTGGGCCAGCGTTGGTAGTGATGATGATCCTTATCTGACGAGCTTTACTTATAATCCTGTGAGTGCTTCATTTGCTCAATACGGATATGGTGTAACATACCCATTTAATGGGGTGCTTGCATATAGTGTTCCTATCACAAAGCCGGCTTTTGATTTGAAACCGCAGAATCAAAAAGGATATGAAGTTGGCCTTGAACTAAGGTTCCTGAACCAAAGAGTTAACCTGGACGTTACATATTACAATTCAAAAACGTATAATCAGATAGTTGCGTTAACAGTTCCAAATTCAACCGGGTATCGTACTCTTAGAACGAATGCCGGTACTGTCAGCAACGCAGGTTTTGAGGTTCAGTTGGGATTAATTCCTTTCAAAACCAGGAATTTTACATGGAATACCGAATTCAACTTCTCTGCAAACAAAAATGAAGTATCAGACATCCCTCCTTCTCTTCAAACCTACACGTTAGCGAGTGGTTGGAGCTCTCTTCAGATCAGAGGAGAAAACGGAAAACCAATAGGGATGTATGGAACAGGCTGGTTGCGTGATCCTGATGGGAACATTGTTATTAACCCGGGTACCGGACTTAGAGAATACGTAAATGATGTTCGTTTGGGCAATCTGCAGCCTGATTGGACGTTGGGTATCAATAACTCATTTACTTACAGCAGTTTCAGTTTTGGTTTCCTGGTAGATATCAGGAAGGGAGGAGTGGTTTATTCCAATACCACTTCTTTAGTAAGAACCTCCGGCGTTGGGATAGAAACGGCTGAAAACAGGGACAATATTTTCATAGAGAAAGGTGTTCTGGACGATGGAGACGGCAAATACATACCTAACGACGTACCTGTTCAAAGTATGCAGGACTTCTGGCAGAACAACTTTGCATCGGATAAAACCGAGGCAAACGTTTTTGACGGATCTTATGCCAAACTGAGGGAAATAAGAATTTCGTATGAGTTCCCTTCAAGTATTCTGTCAAGATCAAAATTCATTAAATCCATTGAAGTTGGGTTGGAAGGAAGAAATCTCTGGATCATTCATTCTAATGTTCCACATATTGATCCGGAAGCAAACTTTTTTACTAATAATGCTGTGGGAGAAGGAGTAGAGTTCAACTCTGTACCATCTACCCGCTCTTTAGGATTCAATGTTAGATTTAAATTTTAATTAGATTATTATGAAGAATACGATTTATAAGTTATCAATGGTTGCACTGATTGCAGTGTCGTTGGTTTCGTGCAAAAAATATCTGGATATCAACGATAATCCTAATAATGCGGTGGCCGTTGATCCAAAATTATTGTTTTCAAATGCTTCTACGGCATTAGTCAATAACAGAGCCGGAGGTGATCTTTTTATCCCAATGGCGTTAGGGGGCCAGTCGCAGGCCAGTGGTGGTAATTCAACTGGAGGCATTAGCTGGGGTTCAAGTGGTGAAGACCAATATGTATTTAGTCCATTCAGTTATGGTAATATATGGACCCAGTTTTATACTACGGTAGGCTTCAACCTGAAGAATGCGATCTATCTGTGTGAGAATCCTGAAGGTGATCTTGCCCCAAACAATAATGGTGCGGCCCAGGCAAAAGTTCTTTTAGCAGAAACTTTTTATGAATTGGCGACAATCTATGGAGATATTCCTTTTTCTGAGGCTTTGAACGATTCAATTCTTACTCCAAAATTTGACTCTCAGGAAGAAGTGATGAATGGGGCCATTGCCCTTATTGATGAAGCGCTTGCTCAGTTTGATGTGAATTCTGATTTTAAATTTGGTGCTTCAAATGATCAGAAATATGATTTGTTTTATCAGGGCAACATTACAAAATGGATTAAAGCTGCCAATTCTATTAAGTTGAGAATATTAATGACGATGTATGATAAAGATATAAGTAAAGCAGGAGCAATTGGAGCATTGGTGCAGAATGATGATTTACTTGCTTCTCCTGCCGATAATATGTTTATCCCGTTTGAAGTTGCAGCTGGTAAAAGAAATCCAAAATATGCGATTAATCTGCAGTATAATGCAGGTATAGATTTCTTCTATGCTTCTTCTTATGTACTGAATTTTATGAAAGCTAATGACGATCCTCGTATTCCTATTTTCTTTGAGCTTCCTGAGGGCCAGACTGAATATGTAGGAATTTTACCTGGTGCTGATGCAGATGATGATATACATGCTAAGATCAACATGAATTTTCACTCTGCCGCACAGCCTGAATATCTATTTACTTACCAGGAAATGTTATTTTATAAGGCTGAAATTTATGCACGTGGAATTGGTGTTGCTGCTGATTTGGCTACTGCAAACACGTTCTATAATGAAGCTCTCACAGAATCTGCAAAATTTTATGGTGTGAGTGCGGGTGATGCTCAGGATTTTGCTGACAGCCGCCCCGCACTAACTTCGGTGCCTGATCCAATGTATTATATCAATTATGAACACTGGATCGACAAATTCGACAGGGGTTTAGATGCATTTACGCAATGGAGAAGATCTGGCCCCGATGGCAGTGAAGTGCCTAATTTGAGTTTGCCTGTTAACGCTCCTTCAGGTGCATTGTTCAGACGGTATGAATATCCTGCTAATGCAGAAACTACTGCAAATCCCAATGCCCCCGACCTGATCAGGTTTAATATAAAAACATGGTTTGACCTATAAGCATATTTTAAAATTTTAATAATTAGTCAATGAAAAGAACATATATAAGTTTACTGGTAATAATTGCGTTTGCATTTGTTGCTTGTGATAAAGAGAGCGGGGGCACGGAGTATGATTTCAGTAATAGTTTGCCGTCTTATATTACTTTAACCGATGCCCAGAGCCGGATCCCGGATACTATCGATGTAGTTTCAGGAGATGAGATCCCGGTAACTTTTACCATGAGAACGGGGCAGTCGAAAGTGGTAACGGTAACCTATAACGTTACCGGAGGGTTCGAATTGGCAAATCAGACTGTAGATATTGAAAGATATAAAACGAACAAGGATGTTATAGTGGCTGTTCCTGGAGACGCTGAACCCGGCTCATTAGCTGCTATTAACCTGGTAAGTGCCGTTAAATCGGATGGAAGTGCGCTGACAATTGGGAGGTATAATGATCCTTCTATTGAAAAGGTTATCCTAAGAATCGTTGAGCCCTAATAATAGTGTTAATTACAGTTTTTTTTAGTGCCGGTCTTTTACAGACCGGCATTTTTTTCTTACTTTCATCCCAGATTTATAAACTTTACCTTAGCTATGAATAACAAAAGAAAGTCTATTCAACCGATTCTCTGGAAGTATAAAAAAAAGCAACCTCTTACAAACAGGGAGGAAACCCTGATGTACAATTGGGTGGCCCGTTCCGAACTTCACCTGCAATTATTTGACGAACTCAGCAACGACTACTACTGGAACAATGAAATGGCGGCTTTCCAATCAAAAGAAGGTGATCCGGTATGGAACAGTATCGGCCAACGTTTGGATGATATAGATTACTTCGAAAAACGCACTATTCCCATATGGAAAAAATACCTGACTGTTGCAGCGGCAATTCTTGCAATTGCCACCTCAGCTGTTATTTTCAATTATTATTTTTCAGAAAACAATGCCGTAAAAACCATCGCTTATACGTCTACATTAAGTGAAAAAGAGGAAATACTGCCTGGCTCTGTAAAGGCATCCTTACAACTTGACGATGGGACGATTGTGCCACTGGATGAAAGAGGAAGGAAAATGCTGGCCCTCGAAAGGTTTGGTATGTTCATAGCTGCCGACGAAGGGTCGCTGGTGTATAAAACCGATATGAGCACCAAAGTTGAGCGACATACTTTATTGATCCCATTTGCCGCCCAGTTTAAAGTAAAACTGTCGGATGGAACCACTGTATGGCTAAACGCAGGATCTTCTATCAGTTATCCTACTGTGTTCCAGGGCGACACAAGAGAGGTTGAGTTAAAAGGTGAGGGTTATTTTGAGGTGGCCAAAATGCCCTCTAAACGATTTATAGTAAAGATTGGGAAAAGCTCCATCAATGTTTTGGGAACCCATTTCAATATTAACGCCTATGAGGATGAAGAGCAGATGGTGACAACCTTAATTGAGGGTTCTGTATTGGTAAAAACAATTCAGGATTCTGCAAAACTGGTCCCCGGAGAAAAAGCCGTAATTGTTAACGATAAAAGTTTAAGCATATCAAAGGGAAATACAGATGTCGCAGTAGGGTGGACTTACAAGTCGTTTCGCTTCCAGGATACACCCATACCGGAAATTATGCGGCAGATTGCCAGATGGTACGATGTAAAAGTTATCTTTGCCGGAGAAGTAAATGATAAATTTACAGGTATTCTCCCTAGAGGTTTAACTCTTGGGCAAATACTGACTGTGCTGGATAGTGCAGGTAATTATTCACTTTCCGTAAAAGACAAAACGGTAACGGTGGCACCATAAAATATGTTCAAATGGAATTTGGTTCTGGTTATTCTGATATTTAGCTTGTTAAGCAGTATAACCAGTCGTGCCCAAAAAGTTACCATCAACAAAAAAAACGCTACACTCCAGGAAATCCTTTTCGAGATATATTCTCAAACAAATTTCTATTTCTACGGTAATACTGATATTCTTAAAAAAACAAAGAAGGTTAGCATTAATGTAAAGGATGTTTCATTAAATCACGTTCTTGATATTGTATTTAAAAATCAGCCTGTAAAATATTCTCTCAGCGATGGGGTTATTATTGTTACCCAAAAACCTGCTGAATTACCTTTGCCGATAAATAGTCTTAGTACTATTGATGACGATACTACTGTGCAGGAACTGGATCGTGTACAGATAATAGGTTATGGAACAACTACAAGAAGATTAAACACCGGTAATGTAAATAGCATTGGATACAAAACTATTGAAATGCAGCCAGTTACCAATCCTTTGCTGGCGTTACAAGGGAGAGTTCCAGGGTTAATGGTTACGCAAACGAATGGATTACCAGGCTCACCCATTAATGTGCAGATACGTGGAAGAAATTCAATTGCTGCAAGTAACAATCCTTTATATATAGTTGACGGCGTACCGTTTACTTCATCACCCATACAAATTATTGGTGGTCCGAATGGAGATGGAACAACTAATTTTTCGAGTCCCTTTAACTTAATAAATCCAAATGATATTGAAAGAATAGATATATTAAAAGATGCGGATGCTACTGCAATATATGGTTCACGCGGAGCGAATGGAGTTATATTAATTACTACAAAGAAGGGGGAAAATAACAGGTTAGGAATAACAGCCGATTTTAGTAAAGGGTTGGGGGGAATTACGCGGTCGGCACCTATGATGAATACCAAACAGTATTTACAGGTGAGAAGGGATGGATTAACTAATAGTGGTTTGCCAATAGATGGAATGAATGCTCCCGATTTGGTATTGTGGGATACCACAGCATATTTCGACTGGCAGGATTGGTATATGGGCGGCACGGCAGAAACGAGTACTGGTAATTTGAGTGTGACTTTCGGCAATGAAAGAAATAACTTCCTGATTAGCGGTACCTATCATGATGAATCTACGGTATTGCCTGGCGACACAAAATACAGGAGGGGTAGCGTTCACGGCACTTATAGATATATTGCTAAGAACAAAAAGCTCGAACTTTTGGCAAATGTGTTTTGGACAGGTGATAAAAATACACTGAAAGGAGGTATTACAGGGAGGTTGGCCCAGATCTTTTCTGCACCTCCTAATTATCCGATTTATAATGATGCCGGGAAATATAATTGGGCGAATGGAATAACAAATTATATGGCAGAATTGGAAGCGTATTATAAGTCAAAAGCTGGTAACATTAATTCCAATACAGTTTTAAAGTATTCAATATTAAAAGGACTTAGTGCAAGAGTTTCATTGGGGTATAATAAAATATGGGCCAATGAGATTAGACCATCTCCATTGATATCTTTGGCACCATCTCCTTTTCCCTTAGCAGGCTCTTCTGTGTTTGGAAATCAAAAGATGAGTGTATACC
>CAYLVR010000052.1:16271-19292 GCA_964387165.1 uncultured Chitinophagaceae bacterium
AAAAGCGATAATACAAACTCTAACCTTGTTCTTAAATATTCATTGGTAAAAGGGTTAAGCTCGAAAATTTCTTTGGGATATAATAATATTCATGCAAGTGAAATAAGGGCATCACCATCAATATCAAAACGCCCGGGCTTTTCAGGATCATCCGTGTTTGGTGATCAAAAAATGAAAACATATATCTTAGAGCCACAGGTAAATTACTCATCAAATTTATTGAATGGAAAAATAGATATTCTTCTTGGTTCCACTTTTCAATACTATACTAAGAATGGCATTTATTATTATGCTAATTTTAATGACGACACATTACTGGAACAAATAAAGTTTGGGGATGTGTTTTTCAGAGATTCAATTGAAATATTCTATAAGTATTTGTCTTTTTTTGGCAGAACCACTTACAACTTAAATAATAAATATATTATAAATGCTACCCTGAGAAGGGATGGGTCTTCCAGGTTTGGCCAAGGAAGACAATTCGGAAATTTCTTTAGTGTTGGGGGCGCGTGGGTATTCTCCAATGAGGAGTTTGTAAAAGACAATCTTTCCTATTTGTCCTTTGGAAAGATTCGCGCCAGCTATGGCACTACCGGTAATGATGGTATAGCTGATTATGGTTTTTTAATTACCTATACCAATATCCCGCTTTACGGAAATACAAATGCCGTAAGCCCATCCCAGCCTGCAAATAATGATTACAGGTGGGAACTAAATAGGAAGTTTGAAGTGGCATTGGACCTCGGCATTCTAAGGGATCGAATATTCTTAAGTGCCGCCTGGTATTATAATAGTTCGACGGATCAATTGCTTCTCTATCAGCTTCCGTCAACTACAGGATTTATGAGTTACCAGGCGAATTTGCCAGCAGTAGTTGTAAATAGGGGATGGGAGCTTGAAATAAGTTCAACTAATATTCGAAATAAAAACCTTAGATGGTCGACACAGGCTAATGTAAGTTTTCCAAGAAATAGGTTAAGAAAATTCCCGGATTTACACACTTCTGGTTACGCGAATCAGTTCATCGTTGGTTATCCGCTGGATCATATCCAGGCAGTAAGGTATCTATCGGTTAATCCTCAGACGGGTGAGGCAGGATTTCTTGATGTAAATGGAGATGGAATAATCGATCCGAATTTAAGTTCATATAATAATCAGAGTGGCGATAAAGTATTTGCTGCCAATACGACACCTTCAATTAGTGGAGGTCTCTCAAATACTTTTGTATATAAGAAGTTTCAATTGGATATTTTTGTTCATTATGTAAAACAGAATGGATATAATTTAATTCCCTACTATGATTATTTGGGTAAAGTGGGCAACGCCTGGTCCTCTTTTAGTGATTACTGGAAGGGTGTGGGTGATCCGTCCGATTTCCCCGCCCCAATGGCCATATCTTCCGCCAGCATCAAAAATTTTGTTCTTTCTGACCGACAATACTCGGATGCTTCTTTTGTAAGAGTTAAGAACATTTCTTTGAGCATGGACATTTCGAGTGCTTTTGAACGTAATAAAAATATATCATCTTTAAAAGTTTATTTACAGTGCCAGAATCTATTTACTTTTTCGGGGTATGAAGGATATGATCCTGAAACATCATACAACAGGTTTTTAATGGTACCTCCTTTGAGAATGATCCAATTAGGCGTCAAAATGGTATTATAATATGAAAATAAAATTTCAGATATTAATATTCCTGACTTTTGTCTTTTTAGGTTGTAAAAAGCTTTTAGAAATTCCTAGCCCGGAGAATATTATATCCGCTGAAAAGGTATTTGCTACTGAATTGGATGCAAACGAGGCAATTGTAGGTATATATAGTACCTGGAAAAACCTGTATAATAATATTTCTTCTCCTTCTATTATCGGGGGATTGATTTCAGATGAACTGGAAAATTATTCTTTGAATCAATATTTAGAGGAATTGGAAAAGAATGACATTGCTTCGTCAAATTTGTATCTCCCATGGTCGAGTCTTTATAATATTATTTACCAGGCAAATGCCGCCATTGAAGGATTAATGAACTCCGAATCAATAGGGGCTTCAGTTAAAAATCACTATTTGGGAGAAGCAAAGTTTATAAGGGCGCATTCTTATTTCGTACTGGTAAATTTCTTTGGCAATGTTCCTTTGCTTACTTCTACTGATGTTAATATCAATAAAAGTGCTGGTCGGTCATCGGTTGATTCGGTATATCTGCAAATTATTGAGGACCTGCTGGATTCTGAAAACCTACTGGAGACGAGTATATTTGAAGATAATTATAAATTCAGGGTTAATAAATGGGTGGTATCGGCGTTTTTAGCGAGAGTTTATCTGTATAAAAGAGATTGGTCCCAGGCCGAGGCAATGGCAACTAAAGTGATCAATTCCGGTGATTATCGACTTGTTGCTGATATTGATAGTATTACTGTTAAAGATAATGTTGAGGCCTTATTTCAATTTGATGATAATGGAGTTGAGGGCAATGTTGAATCCGATATATTTATTTTTGAAGAAAGTCCAATAGTTGCGCTTACCGAAAGTTTAATGAATTCGTTTGAGGATTCAGATATAAGGAAGGATAAATGGATTTCCTCTGGGCTTTATCAAACTAAGAGATATTATTATCCTTTTAAGTACAAGTTCAGGGGGATTGGGGGTAATGAGAGATATACTATGTTCAGAATGGCTGAGCAGTATTTGATACGATCTGAGGCCAGGGCTAATGTTAATAAAACAGAAGAGTCTGTGGAGGATATAAATGTAATTAGAGGCAGGGCTCATTTGCCTCTAATTAATTCAGGTATAAGCGCCGATTCATGTCTGAGTCTGACGGTTAAGGAAAGACGACTTGAGCTTTTTGCTGAAACAGCGCATAGATGGTTTGATTTAAAAAGACTGGGACTTGTTTCTGAGGTGATATCCCAAGTTAAATCAACTTGGAAACCCTCCGATATCCTTTTGCCTTTACCATATAATGACGTCATAAGGAACCGCAATTTGATTCAAAATCCTGAGTATTAAGTATGATACTTTAC
>CAYLVR010000053.1:0-18746 GCA_964387165.1 uncultured Chitinophagaceae bacterium
CATTCCTCCCGGTGAAATTGTTCCATTGATAATGAGTTCGTATATAATTATAAATTATACACATTTTCTCATAGTCAGACTTACCAGCGATTTCGACAAGTAATGCATTCTGTTCTACTGGCAGGTTTACTTTCAACTGATTGCCCGAAGATAAACCTCTATTAAATTCCCGTGCAACTTCGTTCCAGGAGCTCATATATTTTTGCGAACCCACCGTTCCCATATATTTTGTTACCTGGAAATTTATTTTATGTAAGTAATCTTTCCTGGCATCCATATACGGTTCATCATCCAGTCCAGGAATATTATTCATTTCAAAATAAACCTTTCCATCATGCTTAGACGATTCTATTTTAACAGGATAGCGATCGCTTTTCTGAACCGAATATGTAAACTCAATATTAGGCGAAGGTTTAAGTGAAAAACTACTTTTCCAAACAGGCAGGGAAGATTGAAAATCCCATTCTTTCAGCGCCTCCGGACTCTTTTTTATACTCCTATATCTGTATTCAATAATACTACCTACTTTAACCTGTGGAAAAGCAAAAGACATTTCACTCCAGTAGTCATTAATCTTTTTAAAATAGATAGAATTCATATTAACATCGAAATCCTGTCGCTGACCCTGCTCATCAATATTAATTGTTATTGCCTGTATATCATCGATAGTTTCAAATTGTCCAGCAGCATAATAAGGTACAGAAATATTCGCATGATCCATGCCCTCGGCCTTAAGGATCTTCACTCTTAGGTGATTATAAGTAACCAGGTAATGGTTATTATTATAATCTGCTGACCCTTCGTTCAACAAGATGAGTGCTTCTGCGTCGGGGTCAAAGGAGCATTTTTTTACATTTATTTCATCAACAGTAAGAAGACCGAATCTCTCTGAGAACTGAGCCTGTGACTGATTGAAGCCACAAACACCGATAACAATTGCTAAATAAAATTTCATACTGAGCTTAAGAATTTTTCTTTTTGATAACGACTTGTTCATCGATGAGCGCAAACATTTTCTTGTAGAACTCCTTGAGATCAGGATATTCATCGGGAGCATAATAAGGACGCTTATATTCAATTGTTATCCTGGTATTAAGTATATTCCCAGTGGCTGATGCCAGCCTGGTAACTGTAAGACTTTGATCAGCCAGTGAAAACCGTATATTTTTGGGTAATTCTTCAAATGTATAATTAACGGGAATATTAAAGTTGGTTATTATAGTGAAGGACTGGTTAGAACCGAAAAAGACATCTGAAATTCTGTTATCTGCAATAAAAGGATTTGATTTTAACCCTGAAAAAAGATTAGGTGAGAAATAGCTGTATTCACCGGATTGGCTTACGGGAGCTTTAAAATTAAATACCTGCTCCAACGGAAGGGTATCATTATCCTCGTTCTTAAATACCAGGCTGTCAAACTTAAGTTGGTCGTTATTGGCAACATAGAATCTGTGCAAATATTCCCTTTCATCTAATTTGAGATGCGGCATTCTTTTTACCCTTGCATAATCATAGCTTCTTATAGTTGTGGTGCCCGTCATTTCACCATCTTCATTTATCCATGCCTGCATTACGACCATGTTTTTATCGGTCCTTACCGAATCCCAAAACTGGGTCCACCTGAACTTTGTAGCCAGTGTTTCATCAAGAACAAAACCCTCTGTACATAAAACATCTTCCGGTATCAGGCATGAAGGGGTATATTTATCAGTACCATCCAGTACATAGATTTTATTGTTCAGTTCAACATAAGCAAGTACTTTATTAAAATTACCAGGAGATGGATAGGTAGGTGAGAGAAATCCATTATCACGCGTACTCACCATTACAGGGCTGGCTTTGAATCCCGCGTCTTTCAAAAGGTTTACCAGTATGAGATTAATTTCACCGGCTGTACCTTTTTTTTCTTTCCATGCAGTTTTCACTCCATCACTTGCCCAGATATTATTTATCCCGTCCCATTGCATATTTTTCTTGACATAATTATGAATGGTTACCATTTTTGAATAATCGTCCTTCAGATTAGCGAGTTCGGCGTCAAGATCAACTGTTCTGGGAATGTTTTTTTTCAACTGAACACCAAAATATTCCTGTTCAAATAAATCTTTAGCAACTTCCTGCCAGGATTTAATCAATGAATAACGCCTCAATGATCCGTTAAATGCAACAACATGCGATTCGATACGTTGCAGATAGTCCCCTTCATTAGTCATATATCTTTCATTCCTTAATGCAGGAATATTTTCCATTGAAAACGTTTTAATGGTTCTCAATGCTGTAGAATTATCCTTAGACTGATAAGGAAATGAACAATACGGTCTGATATTTAATTCAAACTCTCTGGGGAAATCTATTTCGTATTTACTGTATTTTACTGGTATTGATGACTGGAGATACCAGTATTTTGTTTCTCCATTTCTTATACTGTATTTATATTCTATAATGCTACCTGCCTTCACATTGGGCATGGTAAAAGTTTTTTCGGACTGCCATGTGTTAATTCTTTTTTCATAAACCAGTTTTTTTTCGAGTTTAGTCGTTACAATATTCCCGCTTTCATCAAGATTATAAGTATTAGCCTCAAGATTCACAACACCCTCATCATTGCGGTAGCTAGTATACATAATCCTAACATTTCCATTATTCTTCCCTTTATCTTTTAATATTTTAATCCGCTTGTGAACTACCAATTCCCGATAGAATTTATTACCACGAAAATCAAGATATTCCCACCCATAGTCTGAAAGCACCATAGCTTCCGCGTCAGGATCGAAATCACATGTTTTAAGTTCAAGATCAGATTTTTCTATTTTTCCAAAAACTGCGAGCTTTTTATCTGACTGGGCAAAGGCAATAGCAGGAAGACTCAGGACGGCCAGAAGGATAAGGCGTATCATGTTTTAATAAGATTTAAGGGTTTATAATCTGGTACAATTATAACAAGTTTTTTTTATATTCAGGCGTTGAAACAATATAATAGGCAAAAACACTTAGAATGAACTTCAAAAATAAATTGCTGACAGCAGTCATCGCAGCAACATCAATTTCGACCTATGCGCAAAAAAGTCTGTTATGGGAGATAAGAGGTAAGGAAATCGAGCAACCTTCTTATTTGTACGGCACCATGCATATAGTCTGCGAAGAGGACACTAAGCTAAGTGAAGGACTAAAAATTGCCATTAAGAATTCGAAACGGGTGTTCTTTGAAATAGATATGGATGATATGACCGAAGTAATGGGTGCCCTGAAATACGCACGCATGAAGGATGGATTAAAAATTAATGACCTGGTAACCCCGGTTGAATATGAAAGACTGGAAGCGTTTTTTAAACAAAATAAATCGCCGCTACCGCTTGCAATGATGGCACGCTTCAAACCTTATTTTATTTCTGCAATCATCTCTGAAGGATTAATGGAATGTGAAAAGAAAAGCAGTATCGAACAAATAATTATGACGGAGGCTAAAAAAGATGACAAATTTATTTCAGGACTGGAAACTGTAGAATTCCAGGCCTCACTGTTTGATAGTGTTCCGTACGAAAAACAGGCTCAGGACCTGGTATTGCTCATAGACAGCATCGATAGTTATAAAAAAACTACTCTAGAAATGTTTGATATGTACAAAAAACAGGATATTGAAAGTATGGATTCGCTGATATTGAAATCGGATCCCGGGATGGCCCAATTTATGGATCTGCTATTATATAACCGTAATTTTCGGTGGGCCGATCAAATATCAGGGGAGATGCTTGATACCCCGGCAATATTCGCAGTAGGGGCGGGCCATCTAGGGGGAGAGAAAGGTGTGATTAATTTATTAAGGAAAAAGGGATTTATTTTAAAGCCTCTGAAGAATTAAGCGAACCTTTAAGTCTGAGTAATTCGGTCTCAGCAACTTTAGTATTATAACGTGCCGCAATTAAACGGTTATAAGCTTCTTCCAGGCTTATCTGTGCTTCACGTAATTCTAAATAGGTAGAAACTCCCTGTCGAAAACGTTCAAGGGCGATAAATACATTTTCTTTCGCCAGTGAAATATTTTCTTCTTCAAGTTTTAGCGCCTTTATTTCGTACTGGTAATCTTTATATACATTGTTAATACTTAGCTGAACACGCGATAATTGGGTATTGTAAGCAATCTTATTATACTCAATATCGAGCCCTGCCTGTTTAATTAACCTTCGGGTATTAAAGCGGTTAAAAATAGGTATAGCTGCAGAAAATCCGTAATTAAACCCTTTATTCAAATTGAATATAGGTTGAAATTCGGGGTTCACAACGTTCCCATTATTTGTTCTGCCAAAGTTATAAGCACTGTTAAACTGAACGGTAGGGAATAATTCGGCGCGGCGTTCTTTCAATGCCAACTCGGCAATATCAATTGTTTTTTTCGACGCTATTAAACCCGGATTATCATTTTCTATCCCGAACGCAATGCTATCATATTTAATTTCGAGATTTATGGGAATGCTGTCTTCAACATCGTACTCGGTAGGAATAGGTAAACCAGCGAGTTGATTTAGTTGTTCTCTTAACTGATCGATTAATTTTTCCTGTAATAACCTTTCTGACTTTTGAGCGTTCAGGTCAACACGTGCCTGTAATAATTCAGGCTTACTGCCTAATCCAACAGATAGTTTTTTATCGGCAAGTTTTACCCTCTCTTCATTAATGGATATAAGAGTATCTATCGCTTTAAGCTGTTGTTTTTGTCTTGCAATATTATAGTATTTGTTAGCAACATCAGCTACTGTGTTAACTACCTGCGTGCGCACAGCCAGCTCACCGAATAATTTTAGTTGTTCAATTCTTTCGCGGGTGGCAAACATCTTGAGTCCGTCGAATAATGTCCAGTCAAGATTAATGGCAGCGTTAATATTATTTGATTTTACATCTCCCTCTCTTTTTCGTCCATCAACAAAATCAGATCGCTGTGAATTATTGTTCCATACTTTACTTGCACTTCCATTTAAATCGGGAAGAAAAGCCGCATTTGCATATTTGTAATCAATTTCCGCAGCCTCAGCTTCATTTTTTACCAACAGGATATCATAATTATTTTTAACGGCAATACTCATGATTTCTTCTATGGTCATCATTTTTTGCGCCTGTGCATGTGTAGAAAAAAATACAGATATTATGATAATAAATATTCTCATGTGTTATAGATAATTATCAGGCTCTTTGTGATTCGGATTCATCTAATAATTCCATCGGTGATTTTTTCTTTCTCCCTGATAAATAAGAATACACCGCTGGAATTACAAATAAAGTAAGTACAAGAGAAAATAAAATTCCTCCAACCAGAACTATTCCAAGAGGAATACGGCTGGTAGCCGCTGCACCAAATGAAAGGGCGATAGGCAGGGCTCCCAACGACATGGTAAGGCTGGTCATTAATATCGGTCTTAACCGCGCAGTAGCAGCTTCAATCACAGCTTCAGGCTTTGATAACCCTGCATCCTGTTTCTGGTTGGCAAATTCCACTATTAATATTCCATTTTTTGTTACCAGGCCTATTAACATGATCATACCAATCTGTGAAAATATATTAAGTGTCTGGTCAAATATCCATAATGATAATATAGCTCCCGCAATCGCTAATGGAACAGTGATCATAATTACAAAAGGGTCGATAAAGCTTTCAAATTGAGCAGCAAGCACTAAAAATATTAATACCAGCGCTAATATGAATGCAAATAATGTATTACCAGAACTTTCTGCAAAATCTCTTGAAGAACCCGATAGTGAGGTTGCAAAGCTATCGTCGGTTAATTTGCTGGCAATATCCTGCATAGCTTTAATACCATCATCCATAGTTTTACCGGGAGCAAGGCCTGCTGATATTGTTGCAGATTTATATCGGTTAAAATGATAAATTGTGGGGGGAGTGGTCTCTTCCGTAATGGTTACCAAATTATCAAGAGATATAATTTCATTTCTGTTATTTCTCACAAATATGTTTTTAAGGTCAGTGGGGTCATCACGTTCATTCCTGGCAACCTGCCCCATTACCTGGTATTGTTTTCCCTCTTTAATAAAATAACCAAGTCTTCTGTTACTTAATGCAAGCTGAAGCGTCTGAGAAATATCGTCTACACTTACGCCCAGTTCACTGGCTTTTAAGCGATTGATATTAATTCTTAATTCAGGTTTATTAAATTTAAGGTCAGCGTCCACACCCTGGAAAACAGGATTTTTATTTGCTTCGTCAAGGAACCCGGGCAATACAGATGCTATTTTATTAAAATCATTATTCTGTAAAACAAACTGAACAGGTAAGCCACCACGTCTGTTTACAGATATTGTTTGTTCCTGAATAGGAAATGCGCGGCCGTCAGGAAATTGGCGAAGATTGCGGTTGACCATATCCACAATTTCCTGCTGCGAACGGCTCCTGTTTTGAGGGTCCGTTAAGGTTACCCGTATGAATCCTGAATTAGTTGCCCCCGCTCCGCTATAACCTGGAGAAGTTACACTTAATACAATGGTTCTTTCAGGCACAGAATCAATCATAAATTGCGACAGCCTGTCGACATACTGATCCATATAATCGAAAGATGTTCCTTCGGGGGCAGTTATCTGCAAACGAAACTGGTTTCTATCTTCCAATGGCGCAAGTTCAGAAGGAATACCTTTACCGATAAAGTATATTAGTCCAAAACAAATAATAATGATAACTAAAGCCAGCCACCTGGCTGTCATAAATCTTTTGAGTAAAGAATGATACCCTTTTTCAAGGCCTGTAAAGAAAGGTTCTGTTTTCCGGTAAAACCATGAATGTTTATGAACTTTTCTTGTAAGCTTCACACTCAATACCGGAGTTAATGTAAGTGATACAAATGCAGAAATCAATACCGCACCCGCCACTACAACTCCGAATTCCCGGAATAATCTACCCACAAATCCTTGTAAGAATATTATCGGTAAAAATATTACGGCAAGCGTGATGGATGTAGCGATTACAGCAAAATATATTTCCTTGGAACCCTCTTTGGCTGCCTGGTATTTAGGTATGCCCGCTTCCATCTTCTTATAAATATTTTCAGTAACAACTATACCATCATCAACCACAAGTCCCGTAGCAAGCACAATACCTAATAATGTAAGCACATTAATAGTAAAGCCGCTTATATACATAATAAAAAATGTTCCTACCAATGCAACAGGAATGTCTATTAAGGGGCGTAATGCGATCAGCCAATCACGGAAAAATAAATAAATTACAAGTACAACTAAAATAAATGAAATAATAAGCGTTTCCTCAACTTCAAGTATTGAGCGTTTAATGAACTGTGTTTGATCAAGTGCAATATCTAATTTAAGATCTTCAGGGATTTCTTTTTTCAACTGATCGAGCCTGCGATAAAATTCATCTGAAATGGCCACATAGTTTGTACCGGGCTGCGGTATCAATGCCAGGGCAATCATTGGTATGCGGCTTTCTTTTAAAATAGTCTCTTCATTCTCCGGGCCAAGCACCGCTTCACCAATTTGGTTCAACCTTATATCGGCGCCATTTACATTTTTAATAATGACATTATTAAAATCCTCTTCTGTTGTAAGTCTTCCAAAAGTCCGAACTGTTAATTCAGTTGCATTACCTGCAATTTTTCCCGAAGGCAATTCAACATTTTCTCTTGCCAGTGCAGCCTCAACATCTGCAGCAGTTAAATTGTATGCACTTAATTTTAACGGATCGAACCAAATACGCATGGCGTATCTTTTCTCTCCCCAGATCTGGATACTACTTACGCCCGGAATAGTTTGTAGTCTTTCTACCAGTACATTATTTGCATATTCAGTTATTTGAAGTTGATTTCTTGTATCACTTTGTACGGTCATTGAAATGATCGCATCAGCGCTGGCATCAGCTTTGGAAACAACAGGTGGCGCATCAAGATCCCGTGGGAGGTTGCGTACTGCCTGCGATACTTTATCACGAACATCGTTAGCTGCTGCTTCCAGATCTATATTTAAATTGAACTCAACGTTGATAGAGCTGGTTCCCTGGCTACTTGAGGAAGTAATATTTTTAATCCCTGCAATACCATTAATCGCTTTTTCAAGTGGTTCAGTGATTTGTGATTCAACAATATCGGCATTTGCCCCGGGATACGAGGTACGTACATTAATATTAGGAGGGTCGATAGCCGGGTAATCTCTTACACCGAGAAAAGTAAAACCAATAATTCCAAAAAGCACAATGACAACGTTCAACACCGTGGCAAGAACCGGTCGTCTTAAGCTTAATTCTGAAATATTCATAAAGCTCTGACGTTTTATTCTTAGTTAATTTTTGTAAGCGAAACTTTGCTTTCGGGGCGGATAGCAAGAAGTGCAGTGATTATAATTGTATCACCAACATTAAGACCATCAATTACCTGCACATAAGACGAATCCCTGACCCCTGTTGTAATAACTTTAAATTCAGGTTTTCCATCTCTGAATAGTATTACTTTTTTATCACGCGCCTGCGGAATTACGGCCTGCGTGGGAACAACTATTGGCTGATCAAGTTTACCAAATTCAAGCGCCACATTTGCGAATCCCCCCGCTACCAGTTCTTTCGGGTTACCAGAAACTACGGCCCTTACTTTTAAGCTTCGTGTATTGGCTTCTATAATAGATTCGGTAGCCATTATTGCAGCTTTAAATGTTTTGTCAGTTCCTGTAACTGTAAATTCAACCTGCCGGCCTTTTGTCATCATCTCACTATATTTTTCAGGAACGGTAAACTCAAGTTTTAAATTATTTACCTGGCTGATCGAGGTCAGAATATTTGCTGGTGTAACATAAGCGCCGAGACTGATATTCTTTAGTCCTATTGTACCTGTATAAGGCGCAACAATTCGTGTTTTGCCAATATCTACTTTTACGAGTTCTATATCTGCGTTCAAATTATTTATCTGCAACTGGCTCAAATCATATTCCTGTTGGCTGATACCACTGATCTCAAGTAAAGCTTTCTGACGCTCTACGGTCTTTTCGGCTATGGATAACTGCACCTCCAGTTTTTTTAATTGCGCCTGGAGATCGCCATCAAATAGTTTGGCGAGAAGAGTTCCTTTTTGTACCACATGCCCTTCCGGAATATCAAGTTCAACAATGCGTCCTGATATTTCAGGACGGATCTCAGTAGTTTCAAAAGGAAGCAGGGTTCCGGGCACCTGGATGTTTTCACTGAGCAATCTTGTTCTTACAACAAAACCTTCAGCCTGGATCGGAACATTAATGGAGCGGGTTGGAATAATGGCTGCTTCTTTCTTTTTTTCTTTACAGGATATGGAAAGGGAAAGGGGAAAGGCCAGAATCGATAAAATATAAATACGTCTTTTTACTATGTTCATCTGCTTACAATCTACGGTAAAGGTAAAACATTTGTTAGACGCCCTTCATTGAAGAAACCTGCATGTTATTTTGTAATAACCTTTAAATGCTGTTTAATACGGTTGGCGGTAAAAACAAGATCCTGGCGTTCGCGGCTCATGATGGTTACATGGCCCATCTTTCTGCCGGGCTTTGTTTGCTTTTTTCCGTAAATGTGTACAAAAACATTTTCCATCTTTAACACTTCGTTTAAGCCATCATAAAAGGCCACGCCGTCATGCCCTTCTTCCCCAATAATATTTACGATAGCTGCCGGAAGTATTGATTTTGTATTGCCGAGAGGATAATCAAGTATGATGCGCCAAAGCATATCGAACTGAGAACTGTAGTTAGCCTCAATGGTATGATGACCGCTGTTATGCACCCGCGGCGCCGTTTCGTTCACAAATACTTCGCCCTGCGAATCAACAAATAGTTCGACAGCAAATATGCCCGGACTTTGTAGTCCTTTTACTACTGCAATAGACAAAGCCTCAATTTTCCATTTTATTTTCTCCGGGATTTCTGCAGGGCTCAATTGAAAATCGAGCAGGTTGAGCCGCTGGTCGAATACCATGTGAACAGGGGGATACAATGCTATCACTCCATTGGCATTAATGGCCACTATCTGGGCTATTTCTTTCTCTATAGTGATCATTTTTTCCAGTACAGAAGGAGCATCAAATCCTTTGTGTATTTCATTTTCCGATTTAATGACCTGCACTCCTTTGCCATCGTACCCGCCTTCTCCAATTTTATGTACGGCAGGCAAAAACGAAAGCTGTTGTTCAAGCTCATTAAGATTATTGGTCACTACAAATGAAGAGGTGGGAATCTGTTTTTCCTGGTAGAATTGTTTCTGTCTTATTTTATTTTTAATAATATGAAGAGCAGATGGTTTAGGATAAACTGCCACGCCTTCTGCTTCGAGTTTCTGCAAAGCCTCTTCATTTACCGATTCTATTTCGATAGTGATCGCATCCAGGTTTTTCCCAAAGTTGTAAACGTCGTTATAATTACGGATATCGCCTTTTATAAAATGATGGCACAGGTGCGCAGCAGGGGCCTGGTCATCATTTTCCATTACCCATGTTTCAACCGGGTAATTTGCAGCGGCCTGTAATAACATTCTTCCTAACTGCCCCCCACCCAGGATCCCAACTTTAAGCATCTGAAATTAGTTAAGGCGCAAATATAGGGCTATAAGGAATTTATTTACATTTGTAATTGAATGCGACCCGATTATCCACATAAGATATTCTCCGACTCACGGTTCGTTTATTGCCTTCTCATGGTAACGCTTGCGATGGATTCGTTTGCATAATTTCTTTTATTTATTAAGCCCGCCTTCGCCTTTGATCACCATAGCTTTAGCGAAAGTGCCCGGCTACGGAGGGCCATGCCATTCATTTAAACACTGAAATCATGTCAACCACAATATCATCACAAAAACAAGCCTTACAGCAAACAGATTTTCTTCCCCTGGAAGGAACAGATTATGTAGAATTTTATGTAGGAAATGCCAAGCAGGCTGCACATTTTTATAAGACCGCATTCGGCTTCCAGTCGCTCGCTTATGCAGGGCCGGAAACAGGCATAAAAGATAAATCCAGTTACGTAATCAGGCAAAACAAACTCACTTTCGTTTTAACCACACCACTAAGAGCCGGTAATGAAATAGCAGATCATATTTATAAACACGGTGATGGCGTAAAATATCTTTCACTTCGCGTAAACAATGCGAACGACGCCTGGGATCAGACTATTGCACGTGGAGCAAAAAGTTACATGAAGCCAACTAAATTATCCGACGAGTACGGAGAAATAATAATGAGCGGCATACATACTTATGGGGAAACAGTTCATCTTTTTATTGAAAGAAAAAATTATAGCGGGCCATTTATGCCTGGGTTTGTTAAATGGGAAACTGAGTACAACCCGGCACCCACCGGATTATTGTATGTGGATCATTGCGTGGGCAATGTGGGGTGGAACCAGATGGATCCGTGGGTAAGGTTTTATGAAGAGGTAATGGGGTTCAGAAACATCCTCAGCTTTGATGATAATGATATTTCTACTGAATATTCTGCGCTGATGAGTAAAGTGATGAGTAATGGCAATGGGTTTGTTAAGTTTCCCATTAACGAGCCAGCGGAAGGAAAGAAAAAATCGCAGGTAGAAGAGTATCTTGATTTTTATGAAGGTGAAGGCGTTCAGCATGTTGCCATTGCCACTTCAAATATTATTGAAACTGTAACGGACCTGCAGAAAAGAGGTGTTGAATTCCTTAAAGTACCCGGAAGTTATTATGAAACGGTACTCGAAAGGGTAGGTAAGATCGATGAGGATCTCAAGCCTTTAAGTGAGCTGGGCATCCTTATCGACAGGGATGACGAAGGTTATTTATTACAGATCTTCACCAAACCCGTTGAGGACAGGCCGACCCTGTTTTTCGAGATCATCCAGCGTAAAGGAGCCAAAAGCTTTGGCAAAGGCAATTTTAAGGCGCTTTTTGAGGCTATTGAAAGAGAACAGGAGATTAGGGGAAACTTGTAGGGTCCGGGCCCGGCATGAATTAACATATAAACAACTCTGCAATACGGTCGTAATAGATCCGCTATCCACACAAGGTGTATAAACGTTCTGTATTTCCCACAAATGTTTACATTAATTTTAGAATTTTTGAACATTATTTTCGTTTTAATACTGATCGTTTGTTCATGAAGCAGATTACCGGCCTGATTTTATTGATAATGAGCACCATGCTGGTCAATGGCCAGACAGCGGCGCCGCGGTTCAATTTTATTGATTACCAGCGGTCGTTCCCCCGCATCAACGATGCCCTGAAGAAAAAAGAAGATACATTGATGAAGCAATTCAGGGAACAGAAGCTAACATGGCCAGCCAAAAACATCTATTTAAGATCCTTTAAATTCGATGGTCAACTTGAGGTTTGGGTAAAATATTCAAATAACGATTCTTACAAATTATTCAAAACCTATAAGGTATGTGCAATGGCCGGAACCCTCGGCCCCAAGCGCATGCAAGGAGATTACCAGGTGCCGGAAGGGTTTTACTATATCAACGAGTTTAACCCGAGAAGCTCGTTTCATTTATCATTGGGCCTGAATTATCCTAATGCCTCCGACAGGATACTGGCCGATTCTTTACAGCCCGGTGGTGATATTTATATTCATGGTAAATGTGTTACAACAGGTTGCATCCCGATAATGGATAACCAGATTGAAGAGTTATACATCCTTGCTGCACATGCCCGTAACCAGGGGCAGGAATTTATCCCTGTTCATATTTTCCCTGTTCAATTCAACAACCCTAAAAGTACCGCCCATCTTTCAAAATATTTAAAGGATTTCCCGGAATACAGCAAACTCACGACCCAACTCAAACAGGCTTACCTGTATTTTGAAAAAACAAAACGGCTGCCTGTAATCATGACCGGAAAAAAAGGTGAATATATTGTTGCCAATGCCATCCAGGAGCCCGTATCAGCAGCACCGCAGCCTGTAAAAAAAGAAAGACGCCCTATCAGAACATTCAATGAAGAAGAACTGGCAAAAGTAGTTGATAAGCTACCGGTGTTTCCGGGAGGGAATGAAGGTTTCCAGGTTTTTCTCGACGAAACCGGTAGGGAAATGTCGGAATATCTTGAGCCGGATCAAACGCGAACATTTGTAATGGTGGAGTTCATTATAGACACTGAAGGCAACCCAGCTTACGCAAAGGTGATCAAAGGTGGTAATGATGATCTGAACGACAGGCTGCAGGAAAAATTCGAGAATATGCCCGTTTGGTCGCCGGCAACAAGGCTCGGAAAAAATGTTGCCATCAAACTAAAACAATCTATTGAAATTGAGAGATAGCCGGGCCTACATTATGTCCATCGCTTTGGCAAAGAATGTACATACAAATGGGAGGGATAACGTCAATAGCTCGCCTTTAAAAGCATACAAAACAAAAAACAATATCACTGAAAGGAAAAAAAGTATCCAGTAAAGGCCAGTATATTTCTTAGTCTGCATATTCTGAAAAATTTGATGCGAAAATAATACAAAAAATTACATTCGCAATTGTAATACATTCTAATTCCGTTTAATATTTGATTTGAGAGTTCAATTTTATATACGTTTTTACACGAAACCCGGCGAAAGTCTTTGGGTAACTGGCAATATTGATGAGTTAGGGAATGATGATCTGGCGAAAGCGATGCCACTGGTGTACCTTGACAGTCAGTTCTGGTATGGAAGCATGGAGGTTAACCTGGCCAATGTGGCACATATCCATTACAGTTATTTGTTGAAAACCGCGGATGGAGACGTTATCCAGGACGGGTGTAAGGACCGGATAGTTGATATATCAAAAACGGGACTGGAAGAATTGCAGGTCATTGACACCTGGAACTCTCCGGGAGAATATGAAAATGTTTTTTTCACAGATGCCTTTAGTAAGGTTCTGCTGAAAGAAAATGAAACGCGTATTAAATCAAAATCACCCAAATCATTCACACACATTTTTAAAGTAAAAGCACCCCTGCTTAAAAAAAATGAAGTGTATGTATTCTCGGGCATTCAGCTATACTGGGAGAATGGAACACAGAATCGCCAGCGCTTCTTACCAAAGAAAATGAATGGTGGGCATTAAGGATTAATCTTCCAAAAGAAGCCCTTCCGCTCATTTATAAATACGGCGTATATAATATTAAAGAGAAAGCCTTTATCACATATGAAGGGTCAGAAAACAGGTTATTACAGGGAGATGCACATAATAAAAAGCTTACAATAATTCATGATGGATTCGTAAGGCTTCCAAACAATACATGGAAAGCTGCCGGAGTAAGCATACCCGTCTTTAGTTTAAGAAGTAAAGATTCGTTTGGGGTAGGGGAGTTTAATGACCTCAGATTACTGGCCGACTGGGCAAAAAAAACCGGGTTAAAAATGATCCAGTTGCTTCCTGTTCATGATACCATTTCAACAAAAACACATACCGACTCGTATCCTTATTCTTCAATATCGGCGTTTGCGCTTCACCCGTTATATTTAAATCTTGAACTGGTTGCAGGCAAACATGATGCTGCATTAATAAAATCACTGGGCAGAAAACAAAAACAGTTGAACGATTTTGCAGATGTTGACTACGAACAGGTAATGAAATTTAAATTATCTGTCGCCAGGGAATTGTTTCAATCGCAGAAAGAAAAATTTTTACAGGACGAAGGATTTAAATTATTCTTTGAAGAAAATAAAGACTGGCTGATTCCTTATTCAGCATTCAGTTACCTGCGGGACAGAAATGGCACCGCGGATTTTTCTAAATGGAAGTTGTACAGCATTTATAATAAAGAGGCAATCGAAAAATACGTTTCGCCGAAAGCAAAACATTATGACGAGATCGCGCTTAATTATTTTATGCAGTATCATCTTCACCTGCAGCTAAAAAATGCGGTTGAATATGCACATAAAAATGGCGTGATCATTAAAGGTGATATCGCTATCGGGGTAAGTCCAAAAAGCTGCGAGGCCTGGACCGATCCTGAATTATTTCATATGAACAGGCAGTCGGGCGCGCCACCTGATGATTTTGCTGTAAAAGGACAGAACTGGGAATTTCCCACATATAACTGGGAAAAAATGGCAGAGAACCATTTCGAGTGGTGGAGGAAAAGGTTTGCGAACATGGCAAAATATTTCGATGCCTTCCGTATAGATCACATTCTTGGTTTTTTCAGAATATGGAATATTCCGATTGAATCTGTTGAAGGGATTATGGGCTTTTTTGCTCCTGCAATACCTGTTCACGTGTACGAATTTGCGCAACGCGGAATGTGGTTCAATTATCACCGTTTTTGTAAACCCTATATTACTGATGCAGTATTATGGGAATTATTTGGCCCGAATAAAGAGAAATTTCTTCCCTTCCTGGTTCCTACTGGTAATAATCACTATACACTTAAAGATGAATTTACAACCCAGAGACAGGTCGAGAAACATTTTAAAGAATTAGATGATAATACAGATAATAAAAATATAAGAGAAGGATTATATGACCTGATATCCAATGTTATCTTATTTGAAGTAGAGGATTCAAATGGACAACAGTTTCATTTTAGAATATCAATGGAAAATACCAGTTCGTTCCGTCATCTTGATAATAATATTCAGCAACAGTTAAAAACGATGTACGTTGATTATTTTTATCGCAGGCAGGATGATTTCTGGAAAAAAGAGGCATTGAAGAAACTACCATCGCTGAAAAGATCAACTAATATGCTGATCTGTGGTGAAGATCTTGGGATGGTGCCAAAACCTGTTCCCGAAATAATGGAGAGATTGGGTATATTAAGTCTGGAAATTCAGCGGATGCCAAAAGACACTCAAAAAGAATTCTCCCATCCCGGCGATGCTCCTTATTTATCAGTGGTAACACCATCTACCCATGATATGAGTACAATCCGTTCGTGGTGGGAAGAAAATAAATCGGTAACACAGCAATTTTTTAATAACGAGTTAGCGCAATGGGGCGATGCACCGGCAACCTGTGAAGGATGGATAAATAAAGCCATTGTTATCCAGCATTTATATTCCCCGGCCATGTGGAGCGTATTTCAATTGCAGGATCTGTTAGGAATGAGTGAATCTATCCGGAAAGAAGATCATTTATCAGAAAGAATTAATGTTCCTGCGATATTTAATCATTATTGGAAATACAGGATGCACATTTCACTGGAACAATTATTAAAAGAAAAAGAGTTCAATGAAGAACTTAAAAAATATGTAGAGGCGAGCGGCAGATAATGAAATTGAGATACTGGTCATACAACTTACCATTTATATATCCCTTTACGATTTCGAAAGGCACCAAAACCCATCAGCCCTCTCTTGTTGTTGAGCTGGAACATATGGGTATCAAAGGGTATGGCGAAGCTCCTGCCATTAGTTATTATAATATTCCCGTCGATAAAATGATTGCGGATATTGAAGCAAAAAAGATATTTATTGAAAAATACGCATTAACAGATCCGGATAGGTACTGGCATTATTTACACCATCTATTCCCCAAAAATAATTTTCTCGTTTGTGCACTAGATATGGCGGCCTGGGATATTTATGGTAAAATGAGAAATCAGCCATTATATAAATTGTGGCAATATGATCTTACTAATGCACCTCTCACTGATTACACGATTGGAATAGACAGCATAAGTAATATGCTCGATAAAGTGGAGAACAATCCCTGGCCCATTTACAAAATCAAATTAGGTACGCCCCGCGATATAGAAATCATAAAAGCAATCCGGGAAAGAACAAGCGCCCGGATAAGGGTTGATGCAAATGCAGGATGGTCGTTGGATGATGCTTTAAAACTGGTTGGAGAGCTCGCTGCATTCGATATTGAACTTATTGAGCAGCCTTTGCATAAAGATGACTGGGAAGGAATGAAGATCCTCTATGAAAAATCAACTATCCCCCTTATTGCCGACGAAGCCTGTGTAACCGAAAATGACGTTGAAAGATGTGAAGGTTATTTTCATGGTATCAATATCAAACTAACTAAATGCGGCGGAATTACTCCCGCAAAAAGAATGATCCAAACCGCGCGACGTTTAGGCCTGAGGGTTATGATCGGCAGCATGAATGAATCCACTATAGGCACTGCTGCCATTGCCCACCTGATGCCTGCTACTGATTATGCAGATGCCGATGGACCGTTGTTACTCTCGGAAGATATTGCTACTGGTTTGATAATTGATAATGGCAGAATGTCGGTTACAGATGCCCCTGGATTGGGGATTATATTTCACCCCCCATAATAGCAACAAACTATTAAGCGCTTCATTATTATTGAGTTATCTAAATTACTCAGTAATACTTATTTGCTTATTAAACTTCGGTATATTTCTTGCAATTACCCATACATTATGGTTTAACTACCGAAACTCTATGCGTAAAACATTAATATTAGTAGCATTTATTGTTGTTGGTTCGAGCATTATTACTTCATGTCGGAAAAGTGTCCCTAATAGCGGTTTGGGTCATGGAGAAGAAGATCCTGAGCCTGAACAGCCTGAAGTTATTGAAACTCAGCCGGCTATACTTTCTCCTTTCAGTGAGAACATTAGCATAAACATTAAAGGTTATTACGAAGCGCTTCCTTCAAAATACGAAGAAACAACCATAAGGTATCCGTTAATACTCTTTTTTCATGGTGGTGGTCAGTATGGTGACGGTACAACAAAACTTTCCAAAGTCTTATTAGAAGGTATTCCAAAGCAACTGAATGCCAATACTTTCCCCCCTTCTTTCAGCGTAAATAACAGGTCTTATTCATTTATAGTTGTGGCACCCCAGTTTAGAGCAATGCCTACAAATGCAGATATTGATGCGATGCTCGAACACATAAAATCTAAATTAAGAATTGATACTACCCGTATTTATTTATCAGGATTTAGCCTGGGAGCAAGAATGTTATCTAATTATGCAGCATATAAACCGTATTCAATAGCCGCTATTACATCTATGGCGGGTCTTCCTCAAATAAATGAGAACCTCGAAACCAGGTGCGCGGCAATGGCAAATGCGAAACTACCGATATGGCATGTGCATAATGTAGATGATACAGCATGGGCATATTCTGAAGCTGTAACGTATATTAACACGCTTAAAAGCTATAATCCTGCCATTGTTCCTAAGTTCACTACTTTCCAGGTTGGCCAGGGGAAATCGCATCACGATTGCTGGACACGAACTATGGATCCTGCTTACAAAGAGGATAATAAGAACATTTATGAATGGATGCTGAGTTATAAGCGCTAGTCCTACAACCCGGAAGAACCGGATTTTACAGTGTTTGTCAGCTCAGATGCTTTCTCTTCTTCCGGACTTCTAAAATAATTACCGAATATATCAGCGATCTTCTTACAGGAATACACTTTAATAAAATCATTATTACTTAGAGCAATAATAGTTACATTGTCGTCGGGCATACGGTAAAATGCTGTTCGGTTTCCGTGCCACCAACCATTATGGTACACGAACTTTTTGCCACTTTTCAGGTTAAACATTCTCCACCCCAGTCCATAGTTATTAATACCTGGCTTCTCAAAGCTATAGCCGGTGAAAGCTGAGTCAAGGGTTTCCTTTTTAAAGAAATCGCTATAAAGCGCCTGGTCCCACTTGAGCATATCTCTAGGAGTACTGTAAATATTTTTATCTCCGTAAACCTGGTCGAGGTAGTCGAAAGCATATTGTTTACCGTTATAAAAGTACGACTGAAGAAAGCGGGCGCTATCAGCCATTGTAAACACATAAGTATCCTGCATACCCAGCGGTTCAAAAAAGTTTCGTTTCATGTACTCAGGA
>CAYLVR010000053.1:18756-19089 GCA_964387165.1 uncultured Chitinophagaceae bacterium
CACTAACCTTTTCTATAATAAGCGCAAGGAGGGCATAGTTGGTGTTCGAATAACTGAACCTTCTATTGGGTGGCCCGATCTGGATCCTGGTACGATTCGCTATTATAAAATCAAGCACATCCTGGTTAGTCATTTGTTTTTTGCGGCTCCACCCCAGGTTTTCCATGTAATGCACATAGTTAGGTATACCGCTACGATGGTTGAGCAACGACTTAACTGTAACACCTTTTAAAGGGAACCCGGGAAGATAGGATGAAACAGAATCATCAATTTTAAGTTTAGATTCTTCCTGTAACTTCATGATAGCCATTGCAGTAAATGTCTTAGATACAG
>CAYLVR010000054.1:0-4454 GCA_964387165.1 uncultured Chitinophagaceae bacterium
ATGTTTTAGCAGTTCCAGCATCTCGGTCGATTGATCGGTGATATTGCTAACGATGCCCGGAACATTTGCTGGCAGTTCCAGGAGGCTCACCTGTTTTTTGGGTGACATTTTCCCATTAATATCAGGGATCGGATCGCCGTGGGGGTCCGATTTGGGGAAATCCAGGAATTCGTCCAGGCGGTCAATTAACTTTTTGCTGGTAATATGTTCGAGTTCTTCGGCTATTTCATGCACTTCTTCCCACCCAAAATTGAGCTTGTCAACCAAAAAACACTCCCAAAGCCTGTGTTTCCTGATAATCTGAACAGCTACTTTTCGCCCTTCGGGACTAAGCCTGAAACCCTGGTATTTTTCATATAAAAGCAGCTTCTGGGTTTTCAGTTTTTTGAGCATATCAGTAACTGATGCGGCCCGGGTATCCAACTCTTTAGCTAAAGCATTGGTGCTCACACTGCCATTTTCCTCCTGCAAATGATAAATGGCCTTTAAATAGTTCTCTTTACTTGACGAAACTTTCATAATTCAATTTTACTGACTGCCAACCCATCCTGCTCCTGTGCCGACAGCTGTCGGCCAAAGCTTAGCGCATGCGGTCTGCCGCAAGCGTTTGAGAGGATGCCTGGCCATATGGAGAGGCCAGGGTGGGTTAAGGCTATCTAAATTTAAATTTAGGCAAATCTAAAATTTTATCAAACTAAATCTGAATTTTATTTCCATTGGTGTCCCTATCTTGTTACTTTTAGCGGCTATGAACAGATTATTGTTGATGCTTTGTGTCCCGATTTTGCTTTTTTATGGGTGTAAGGAGAAGAAAGAAGTATCAAGAACGGGTGAGGAACCGATTGAGGTTACAGATTTTCTGGATTTCTTTTCTTTAACGGCCCTTCCTTTCACTCTTGCTGATACTACACTGTCTCAAAGATCATCCGATTCTTCTTTGATTGCTTATAAGCTGTTTACCCAGTTCGTTCCCGATTCGATATTTAAAAAGGATTTCGGAAAAAATAAGCCAAAGCTCTACCCACTGGGCAAAACAAAAGAGAAGGATAAAGAAACCTACCTGTTTGTAAAAGCAGTATCCGGGTCGAAACGGGCGGGATACCTCATTACTTTCGATAAGAGCAATAAATACCTGAATACCCTGCCCATTGTGCGAAAAGGATTCGATAATGTTTATTCGTCGGCATATGGTTCACTTGACAAAAAATTTCAGATCAATACATATAGGGAAAAGAAAACAGCAGGAAATGTCAGCTTTAAAAGAAATGTGTATATATATAATAGTTCAGCGAACGATTTTACTTTGATTTTTTCGGAACCTAATGACGAGATTATAGATAATATTATTAACCCGATCGATACACTTTCACAAAAGAATAAATACACTGGTGATTACGAATCAAATAAAAAGAATTTTATCTCTTTTCGAGACGGAAGAAGTCCTTCTGACATTATTTTTTTTATACATTTCGAGAAAAATAAAGGAGAGTGTATTGGTGAATTGAAAGGAACGGCACGTTTTGTGTCTCCAAAGAAAGCAGTGTATAACCAAAGTGGAAATCCATGTACGCTTGAATTTAATTTTACCACAACATCGGTGGTCATGAAAGAAGTGGAAGGCTGTGGTTCATATCGTGATATAAAATGTTTCTTTGAAGGAACTTTTCCTAAAAAGAAAAGAAAGCAAACTAAAAACGTTAAATAATAATGAGTTTTATAAATTACAGGGTTCCGTATAAAACCGATGAACAGTATTCTGCAAAAGTTGCTTATTTCTCAATGGAGTTTGCTATTGACCAGTCGCTGAAAATATATAGTGGTGGTCTTGGGTTTTTATCGGGCTCGCATCTGCGCAGTGCATACGAATTGAAACAAAATCTTATTGGTATAGGAATATTGTGGAAATACGGATATTATGACCAGGCTCGTAACCAGGATCAAACGCTTCAGGTTACCTGGATGGAGAAATTATATAGTTTTTTAGAAGATACCGGTATCAGGTACCAGATAATTATTCATGATCATCCTGTTTGGATAAAAGTATTATACCTGAACCCTGAGACATTTAAAACTGCTCCATTATTTTTATTAAGTACCGACCTTCCTGAAAATGATCATATTTCACAAACAATTACTCACCGCTTATATGATGCAAATGTTGCTACAAAAGTTGCGCAGTTTATTTTGCTTGGAGTAGGGGGTGCGAAGCTGGTTGATGAATTAGGGTTTAATCCCGACAGGTACCATCTTAATGAGGCTCATGGAGTTTCTTCCGTTTTTTACCTGTATAAAAAATTTGGAAATGTTGAGGAGGTAAAAAAACGCCTGGTATTTACAACGCATACTCCCGAAGAAGCCGGCAATGAAAAGCATGATATTTATCTCTGCCAGAAGATGAGTTATTTCTGCGGAATGGGCCTTGAAGAGGTGCGATCGATTACGGGCATGAATGATGGTCTGTTTAATCATTCACTTGTTGCTTTAAGGTTTGCACATATCGCCAATGGGGTTTCGCGGTTACACGGAAAAGTTTCCCGGTTAATGTGGGAGAAATACCCTGGCGTGTGCCCGATCATTTCGATTACCAACTCACAAAACTGGCAATACTGGGCAGATAAACAATTATATAAGTATGCGGATGAAGGCAGAGATGATTTATGGGACGACAGGAAAAAATATTTGAAAAAAAGAGCATTTGAAATTGTTGCCGATCAAACGGGAAAAATATTTGATCGTAATGTTTTTACTATTGTTTGGGCAAGAAGATTTGCAGGGTACAAAAGAGCAGAATTAATTACTGAGGACCATAGCCGGTTTGAAAGATTGTTATCTGATTTAAAACACCCAATACAAATTATATGGGCAGGTAAACCTTATCCAATGGATTATCCCGCCATTGATGAATTTAATAATCTTGTTCATTTAAGTAAGAACTATAAAAACATAGCGATTTTAACCGGGTATGAATTAAAATTATCGAAAAGGCTAAAGCAGGCTGCCGATGTGTGGCTCAATAATCCCAGGGTGCCTCGTGAAGCTTCGGGAACCAGTGGTATGACTGCCGCTATGAATGGTGCGGTTAATTTTTCGACTGATGATGGCTGGATACCGGAGTTTATCGATCAGGGCCATAATGGTTTTGTTGTGCCGCAGGCTGATTATGCTAATATGAGTGTGCAGCAGCAGGATCATTATGATCTCAATAAATTGTATGAAATACTGGAAGGTGAAATACTTCCGCTATACTACGATAATTATGATACGTGGCGACAAATAGCTAAAAATGGACAGCGTGATGTTCGTTTAAGATTTGAATCAGGGCGGATGGCCGCAGAATATTATGATAAGCTGTATAAGTAGGTAGCCCATCACGCTTTGCGCGCTTCCAACTACGCAAACTTCGTTCAAGGGCTTCAATTGCCGAAGCCCTTGAACGAAGTTTATTTTACTATATCTAGTAGCTCAACATCGAATACGAGTGTAGAGCCCGGCTTAATATCGGCGCCTGCGCCATTATCGCCATATCCAAGATCAGAAGGAAGGAACAATGTCCATTTGCTTCCAACAGGCATTAATTGAAGCGCTTCCGTCCAACCGGCAATTACACCATTAACACTTAATTCAATTGGTTCTCCCCTGTCAACGGAACTGTCGAATACTTTTCCAGTTCTTAATTTACCATGATAGTGAACTTTCACTTTATCGGTAGGTCCCGGTTTCTCTCCTGTACCTTCTTTTATTATTTTGTATTGCAGGCCGCTTGGAAGAGTAACAACTCCGGGTAATTTTTTAGTGGAATCAAGAAATGCCTGCCCCAGTTTTTTCTCTCCTTCTGCTTTTGAGCTTTTAGCTGTTTGCATATATGAAATGATCGCATTATTGACCTGCGATTCATCCATAAGTGGCTCCTTTTTTGTTGTTACATCATTTAGTGCCTTATTAACCAATGTAACATTAATGTTATCAACACCCTGCTCTTTATAGAAATTGGCCATACTTAACCCCAATGCGTAGCTGAAGGAGTCAAGGGCATTTTTCATGACAGGCGCTGGCGCTGTCGTGGGTTTGGGGGCCGGTTTCTTAACAGGCGATTTAGTCTGCGCTAAACCTGCGGAATAGATGGTTATCAATAGTGCGGATATAGCTATGTGCTTCATTGTCATTCTATTTGGTACCAAAAATAAGGAGTGGCGGGCAAAGGTTAACAAATAATTTGATAGTTTAGCCGTTATATTAACGTCTAAGCCTGAATATGAAACATCAGTTCTATCGTACATTTAAAAAATCATAATAAACGGATGAAAAAACTACTACTATCAATCGTTGTACTATCAAGCCTGGTCTCCTGTGCGCAGGAGAAGAACACTACCGGAAGCGATATTCTTAAAAAAGCCAGTGGTATTTTTGGAAACAAGGGCGGCGGTGGCCTTTCGAACGACGATATTGTTGCCGGT
>CAYLVR010000054.1:4464-18813 GCA_964387165.1 uncultured Chitinophagaceae bacterium
TTAATGCCTGAAGAAGCCAAAAAAGTGGAATCTACGTTAAGGAGCATGGGATTGGGAAACCTGGTTGACAACGCCATCCTTTCAATGAATCGTGCTGCTGAAGACGCCTCAAAATCTGCGGCTCCAATATTTGTTGATGCCATTAAATCAATGAGCATCCAGGATGCTGTTGGCATCTTAAAAGGAAGTGATACTTCTGCCACATCATATCTTAAAACAAAAACAACAAGTGGTTTAACTGAAGCATTCCGCCCCACCATCGAATCTGCTTTGCAAAAAACAAATGCAACAAAATACTGGAAGGATGTTTTTGAAACCTATAATAAACTCCCTACAACATTTAATAAAGTAAATACTGACCTTACCAACTTTGTTACAGAGAAGGCATTGATGGGAATATTTTACCAGGTGGCTATTGAAGAAAAAAATATCAGGCAGAATCCAGCGGCGCGTGTAACAGATATTCTTAAGAAAGTATTCGGGTAGCTAATCCCGGTTAGCTATTTCCCAGGCATTTGAGATAATCGATTGAATACGTTTAACGAAAAGATCGTGGTCAGTGTCATCTGCCAGGTCTTCTTCATCAACATTAATGGTTGCTATAGTTTTTTCAGGGGGGAAAACAGGGTTTTCGGAATAATATGAATTTCCCCAGGATCCGTTTTCCTGCCCCGAAAGTGCCAAAAATATAATACTTCTTTCAGGTTTTTTTCCATTTGCCACAGCTTTACTGAAAGAATCCGCCACAGATAGCAAAGCAGCTGTTCCGGAAGAATCGCCGGAATAAGAAGTAATTATTACCACTTCATCCTTTTTATCTGTCCCTTCAATCATTCCGATCACGTTACTGCTTTCCATTCTTTCTGTCGATTTATCCAATTCAAGTGTAACACTTAAATAACAGCTTTTTGGTGGTGGAGGATTATTTTTCATTATCCTGTATGCGATATAATAATCTGTCCCCATAATTTGTCTTCCCACAGAGTCTCCAATAATGAAAGTATTGGGAATACCTTCTTTGGTTCTGTCGGTAACATATTTTGGCCCTTTATCGGGAGTTGGTTCGCGTGGGAAATTTTTATCGGTAATTAATAGAGCAATGGCGCCATTTTTTTGTGCAGCCTGTTGAAGTGTGTAATGGTCGGGAACTTTATCTTTTACTTTTTTCCCTTTAATCATTTTAAATCCTGCACCAGGAAAAACCATTACTATTTTACCCCTTGCATTTACATCTTTGTAATCATCGCGTGTGGAGTCGCTTAATCCATAACCTACAAATAATACCTCACTGGCAGCAAATGAAACATTAAACGCCGAATTGTTGGTTACAATAAAATCCGTGTCTTTTTTTAAGGGGGTACCATTAATGATTAATGAAGCCCTGTTTAGTGAATCCCGGAAGACAGGGAAGCGCTGTTGATAATGACCATTCCAGCCGGGAAGCAATCCCATCTTTTTAAAACGTTCTTCTATTTCTGTTGAGGTTTTTTGCCGGCTGTCTGTTAGTAATCCCTGTGCAGCCCCGGTGAAATAAAATATCAACAGGATGTAAGTGAATACATACTTCATCATAGCAGTTGGGTTTTGATTGATCACATCGTGACCATACATACCTAAGGTTATCCGGCTATTTCACTTAATTCGAGCCAGCGTAACTCTTTCTGATCTATCAGATCATTAACTGCTGCCACTCTTTCTGAGAGTTTCAACAACTCATCATAAGCAATAGAACCGGAGTTGATTTTTTCACTGATAATGATTTTCTCTTTGTTAAGTTCAGCTATTTCTTCTTGCAGGTTATCCCATTCACGCTTCTCGTTATAGGATAGTTTTCTTTTCTCAGGGGAGACAGGCCCACTTAAAGTTACGGTTTTTTCTTCTGCCAAAGTAGTCACTTTTGCGGGCAAATTCTTTTTCTGACCGCTTTCATTTTCTGTGGCCAGGCGGTAGAGAGAGTAGTTGCCAGGGAAATCCCTTACTTCTCCTTCGCCTTCAAAAACAAAAAGATGATCCACCAGCCTGTCCATGAAATACCTGTCGTGCGAAACAATCAGCATACACCCCTGGTAATCGCTAAGAAAATTCTCCAGCACCCCCAGGGTTGGAAGATCCAGGTCATTAGTAGGCTCATCCAGTATTAAGAAGTTGGGGTTTTTAAAGAGTATGGAAAGCAGGTGAAGCCGCCTTTTTTCCCCACCACTCAGTTTCGAAAGATATGTGTATTGTTGTTCGGGAGGGAAAAGAAAAAGACCGAGAAATTGAGAAGCGCTTAATGTGCTCCCATCCGCCAGCGGAAAATTTTCCGCTATATTTTTTACAAATTCAATTACCCGCATGTCTTCCTTTACTTTCAGGCCGGCCTGCGAGTAATATCCGAATACAACAGTATCGCCGACATTTACTTTTCCGCTATCGGCTTCCTCAATTCCCTGTACTATATTAAGGAATGTTGACTTCCCGGCGCCGTTCTTTCCCACTATTCCTATTCTTTCTCCTTTTTTAAATGTATAATCAAGACCGGCCAGGATTTTTTTCTCTCCATAGCTTTTATATACTTTTTTTAATTCCAGCACCTTACCGCCCAGCCTGCTCATTTTTACATTAAGCTGTACCTGCTGGTCCTCGATTTTCTTTTTGGCCCTTGCTTCTACATCGCTGAATGCATCGATCCTGCTTTTCGATTTGGTGGTCCTTGCTTTGGGCTGTTTGCGCATCCATTCCAGTTCTTTCCGGTAAGTGTTTTTCGCCTTGTCTATACTGGCAAGATCATTTTCATTCCTCGCGGCTTTTTTCTCAAGGTAATTTTCATAATCTCCCTTATATACGAATATTTCACTTTGATCAAGCTCCCATATTTCCTCGCAAACATTGTCCAGAAAATAACGGTCATGGGTTACTAATAATAGGGTTACATTTTCTTTTGAAATATAATGTTCCAGCCATTCTACCATTTCTACATCCAGATGATTGGTGGGCTCATCCATAATAAGTAATGTATGGCGGTGTTCAAAACCAATATCAATAAGGGTTTTTGCAAGTGCCACCCTTTTCCTTTGGCCCCCGCTGAGAGTTGAAACCTCCTGGTGGAGATGGTGGATATTCAGTTTGCCGAGTATCTGCTGAACTTTATTATCAAAGTCCCATGCATTCAGCTCGTCCATTAATACGAGCGCATTTACAAGCAGGCTCTCATCGCCGGAGTCTATAGCGTCCTCGTATTTTTTTGTCGCATTTATGACAGGATGATTATGGTTGAATATATTATCCAGTATGGATCTGTCTTCCATGAAGTGTGGCTCCTGTTCAAATAAAGCAACGGTAACGTCTTTATGGATCCACACCTTCCCTTTTTCGGGCGTTTCCTTGCCAGCCAGTATTTTTAAAAGAGTTGACTTGCCACTTCCATTTCTTGCAACCAGCGCAATCTTATCACCCTCCTCAATATGAAAAGATATATTATTGAACAGGGGTTTGACTCCATAAGATTTTCCCAGACCTTCAACTGAAACATAATGCATGGCGCGAAGATATTGACTGAATGTTGAAATAATTGCTATCTTAACTTATGATCAACCGGAAATTGTCACCACCAATGCAGTTGTCCCTTATCTTCCTGCTGTTTGGCATTGCCTGGATTTTGTTGACCGATATTCTTTTCCTGAATCTTGCTAATAATAATTTCCTGGCCCTGAGCCAGTCTCAGACCTATAAAGGATTGCTTTTTATTATTATTTCCTCTCTGCTGGTATATTTTACAAGTCTGAAAATATTTGCAAGACAAAGGCAATTGCAGCAAGCCCTTGCTGAAGAAAAAATCCTGTATAAGAATCAACTGGCACAGGAAGTATTTAATGCCCAGGAAGGAGAAAGAAAAAAACTGGGAGAAGAATTACACGATAATGTGAACCAGTTGCTGGGGGTTATAAAATTATATATTGAGCATGCACAGGTGAACCCTTCAGCTAAAGATGAAATGCTCAAAAAAAGCTCTGAATACCTGATGCAGGTGATTAATGAAATAAGGGGATTATCAAAATCACTGGTTTTACCAACGTTACAGGATCTTGGATTGATCGCATCTATTCACGAATTAATTGAAAGTATACAGCAGATCAAAATGATAGAGATTGAATTGCATACACACGATTTTGAAGAACAAAAACTTCCTGGTATAAAAAAATTAATGGTGTACAGGATACTCCAGGAACAATTGAACAATATATTAAAACATTCAAAGGCAGAACATGTTGAAATAGAATTAAAACAAACTGCGCCAAATGTTTATTTGAGGATAGAAGATGATGGAATGGGCTTTGATGCCTCGAGAATAAAATTGGGACTTGGATTTAAAAATATCAGGCATCGACTTGAATTGATCAATGGCAATGTGCGTATTGAATCTTCCCCCGGTAAAGGATGTAAGGTCGAGGCTTTTTTTAAAGCGGATTAATTACTCGGTAAACACAAGACAAGTAGGTTCGGGCACTTCGTATGATTTACCATTATCTTCAGGCATTCCTGTGGCCCGGTCCAATTGAAATACGGTAATTGTATTTGATTTGGAGTTGGCGCTTAGCAAATATTTTCCTGAAGGATCAACGGCGATATCGCGTGGATGCTCACCCCCAGTTTTCCGGAATCCCTTTAGTCTTAATTTTCCCAGGGATTGTTCGACTGCAAATACGGCAATTGTATTTGATGTTCCCCTGTTGGAAGCATAAAGAAATTTCCCATCGGGAGATAATTTAATGGCTGCACTGCCAATGTCGCCCCTGAAATCCTCAGGATGTGCGTTAATTGTTTGTAGATGAGCAAACCTGCCATTTTTAATACGGTATGCGGAAACATACCCCGACAATTCTTCAATAACATACGCAAAAGGGCGTGTTTTATGAAATACAATATGCCTGGGGCCCGCGCCTGGCCCGGAGTTTACCTCTATACCTTTTTCGGTAACAGGTTTTGATTTAGATGCATCAAAAGGATAAAAAATAATCTTATCAATACCTAAGTCAACAACAGCTAAATACTTTTGATCGGGAGTGAAAACAGCTGAATGTACGTGCGGTTTTTCCTGCCTGCCTTTGTTTATACTGCTTCCTGAATGATGAATATTCTGTATAACCTCTCCAATCGACCCATCATTGTTTATCGGGTAAACGCAGAAATTATTTCCATTATAATTAGAGACCACGAGCCATTTATTTGTTTTGTCTACAGTAATATGACATGGGGACGCACCATTACTGGATTGTGAATTGATCAGCTGCAGCGTTCCTGTGTTTTTATTAAATGAATAGGCAACTACTTTTCCTTCCCCATTTTCATTAACGGCATACACATTATTTCCTGAAACAGCCAGGTAAGAAGGGTTCTCCGATTTAGTGGCGCCTATTTTTTTTAACTCTCCATTATCCTCATTAAAGGAATAAAGATATATTCCCTCACTGATGTTCTGAGTGTATGTACCTACAAGCAACAATTTTTCCTGCCCTTTTGTAATTATAGTCATAAGCATTACGGATAAAAAAAATAACATTCTCATAGATCTTCTTTTTGTTTTAAGGTACGATAAGTTTTAGCTGTCCCGCTAAAATATGTGCTTCAACATAATTTATTTTTCCCAGGTATTCTCCGTCAACCTGGAAATGCACTTTCCTGGTGGTTTGAATGTTGACTGAAGTAGCGGGAAAAACCCTTATTTTTTTTGGATCGAAGGGTTGAGGTCTGAACCACATCTTAAATAATTCAGAGACTGCCAGCCTGCGCATAATCACCACTTCGAATTGACCATCATATAAGCTGCTGCCAGGGTTAATAACGGCCCCTGTTCCATATTTCGAAGCATTAGCCAGTACAACCATCAATGCCATGTGACTGCTTTCACCTGCAGCTGTTTTAATATGAACTTTCATGGTGCTTTTTGTCCACAAAGTTTTTAGCACCTTAGTTGCATATCCGAACTTTCCTCTAAGTTTTCCTTCTTCAAAGTGTTTAATTAATTGTGCGTTAAGCCCGATATCGCTAAGGTGCAGCGATATATGTTTATCATTGACTTTGATCACATCGGCATCCTTTGTATTTCCTTCAGCAATGATCTGCATAGCTGTCGCCGGGTCTTCTGCAATACCCAATTCTTTAGCCATACCGTTTGCTGATCCGGCGGGTAATATTCCAAGGCTAATGCCCGATCCAAGTATTAGTTTTGCAACAAGTGAAACAGTACCGTCACCGCCAACGGCCACTATTCTTTCTGGCTTAAGTTTTTCTATGTAAAATTTAATAGATTCGTTATCATTTTTTCCATCCAGCAGGTAAATATCAATTGTAAAGGATAAGGGCCCGAAATATTCTGTGATGGCACTTTCCCATTCAGTTTTCGTTTTACCGCCCGAAACTGGATTTATCACAAACAGAATCTTCATTAGAATATTTTTAATATCTTCTCCAAATATGGATCAATCAACAGTGATTAACAACAAATATTCTCCACCTCTGCTTAAAAAGATCAGGGAAAGGTTGTTTCGCTGGATCAGGTTGACGAACAGGCCCGTAGTAAAAATATACAACGGGTACGGCGGCAATGGAGAAATTGTTGTTTATGGACATGTGTTAATATTAAGCCCTTTGCCCCGCAAAAAATACAGACGCAATATATGGACGAATACACTTGCTCTCATTCGTTTATTTATTATAAAACCCGTTCCAGGTGCAAAAGTGAGATTGCTGTATAATGGACAGGTTATCGAAAATATAGCGGGAAATGACGGGTTTTTTAAGTTTCAATGGGAGCCTGCAACAATGCCCGCTCCCGGCTGGCATAAAATAGAGGTCTATCTGGCAGAAGGTGTGGTCAAAAAATATTACGGCGAGATCAAAGGAATTGGCGAAATATATGTGCCATACATTCATCAATACGCAATCATATCTGATATAGACGACACTTTCTTAATTTCTCATTCTTCCAACCTGCGTAAGAGGTTATTTGTATTGTTAACTGAAAATGCCTATACACGTATGCCTTTTGAAGGTGTGGTAAAACATTATCAATCGCTGGCATATGCCGGAACAATTGAAAAGGAGCCCAACCCTTTTTTTTATGTATCAAGCAGCGAATGGAACCTGTATGATTATATCAATGATTTTTCAGCGAAAAATGAATTGCCGAAAGGAATTTATTTGCTTAATCAAATGAAAACCTTTTCGCAGATATGGCAAACAGGGCAAAACAATCATTCAGCAAAATTTATGAGAATTTCCAGGATACTGGAAGCATTTCCAAAACAGGGTTTTATTTTATTGGGTGATGATTCACAACAGGATCCTTTCATTTATGCATCGATAGTAGAACATTTTCACGAGCAGGTAAAAGCAGTTTACCTGAGGAATGTTTTTGAGAAGAATATGGAAAAAGTGAAAGAGGCCATTATAAAAATAGAAGCTTTACAAATTCCTGTATGTCATTTTAAACATAGCGCCGATGCTATAAAACACTCGGCCGGGATAGGGTTGTTTATGTAAGAACCATCCCGATGCGGGTAAATTACATAACTTGCGCATAATGCCACAGGACATCCTACATAACTGGGAAAAGAAATCGGGAGAAAGACGCAAACTATATAAACAATACCTGAACAGGGCAGATAAAAACAAAGTGCTTAAACAATTACCTGGTCTGCACGAAGAAGCCTTTGAAAAAATAGATTGCCTTAAGTGTGCGAACTGTTGCAAAGGATATTCTCCCCGGTTCAAAACTCCTGATATTAAAAGAATTTCAAAGCATTTGAGAATGAAGGAAAGCGATTTTATCGAGACTTATCTTCAGCTCGATAAAGAAGGCGATTATGTCGCTAAATCTGCTCCATGTCCTTTTCTTGGTTCAGATAATTATTGCGGCATTTATGATGTCCGGCCATCCGATTGTGAGCGTTTCCCTTATACAGATGAAGATGTAATTATTAAGCGCCAGGAGCTAACACTAAAAAATTCTGAATTCTGTCCTATCGTTTATTATGTGTTAGAGAAATTAGTTGAAACCTCTGCATCTGGTGGAAGCAGTTACGCTAATAAAAAAACAAAATGAGGTAACCGGTAATTGGGTAACGTTATGAATGTTTCCATCCGGGCCGCCCGAAAATATACTTCAATTTCTGTTTAAGAGTAATATTATTCTGTTTCACGTCTTTATAAATATTTATCCATTCTCCGAACATTACCGATTTAATACTTTCATCAGCCAGGGGTTTTGTCAAACCATAACGAATAGGTTCATATTCTTCATTGGATAGTTCTTCCTGGAAAGTTCCGAATAAACGGTCCCAGATAATTAGTACCATCCCCATATTTTTATCAAGATATTTTTCATTTGATGCATGGTGAACGCGATGGTGCGATGGTGTGACGAAAACATATTCCAGCCAGCCTAGTTTTCTCACCAATTCAGTATGCTGAAATACCGCCCATATCTGCGCAATGGAATACGTCAGGAAAATATCAAGTGGTTTAAAACCAAAAAAAACAATGGGCAGAAAAAACATAAAATCATATAAAGGCCTCATCAGGGAAGCACGAAACCCAACAGTAAAATTCATATGCTTTGCAGAATGGTGTGTAACATGTGCTGCCCAGAATAATCTGCAGTAATGTTCTATCCTGTGGAGCCAGTAAAACTGAAAATCAATCATCAGGAACAACAACACCCAGTAAATGAATGGATTTTCTATATAAGTTATTCTAAAACGGTAGAGGTATATTAAAATAATCATATATGTTCCCCTGATTGCTAAATCCAATGTTCCATTAACGATGGAAAGCACAAAACTGACCAGTGTTTCCCGCCATGTGTATAATCTCCTTTGTTGAAAATTGCTGATGAAAATCTCTACACCAATGATAATAATGTAGATCGTTGAAATTTGCCAGTTCATCAAAACCATTTTGACAACAAGGTGCAAAAATTGAACCTGTGCGTGGATATCTGCTTCTTCCAAACAACTGTTAGTGTATTGTATTCGCTTAACTTTGCAAAACTTTTGAAACGGTCAACTCCTAATTATTTATGAACCTCTTTGAGCAGCAACAGAACGAATTTCAGAGCAGACATATAGGCCCCGACGGGCAGGAAACAGCAGAAATGCTAAAAGTTATAGGCAAACCTTCCATTGAGGCGCTGGTAGACGCTACCGTTCCGGCCGGCATCAGGCTAACTCAACCATTGAAAAACCCCCAGCCTCAAAGTGAATATGAATATTTGCAGGAGCTGAAGAAAATAGCCGAAAAAAATAAAGTATTCAAATCTTATATAGGCCAGGGGTATTACGGAACAATTACCCCAAATACCATCCTCAGGAACGTATTTGAGAACCCGGGATGGTACACTCAATACACACCATACCAGGCCGAAATTTCGCAGGGTAGGCTGGAGAGCCTCCTGAATTTTCAGACTATGGTTGCCGACCTTACAGGTCTTCCGTTAACTAATGCCTCTTTACTGGATGAGGGAACTGCCGCCGCAGAGGCAATGAGTATGATATTTCATCATGCAAACAAAGCGGATGATGTTAAACAACGTAAATTTTTTGTTGATAATAATATCTTCCCACAAACAATAGATATAATTATTACCCGTGCAAACCCATTAGGGATAGAAATTGTATTCGGCGATTACCAGGCTGCAAATATTGATAATACTTATTTTGGAGCGATCGTTCAATATCCTGATAATAATGGTTCAATTAAAGACTATCGTGATTTTATCAATAAGATACATGCTGTGAATGGTTTCGTGGTAATGGCCACCGACCTTCTTGCATTAACAATATTGACTTCTCCTGGAGAACTGGGTGCCGATGTTGCGATAGGCTCAGCTCAACGTTTTGGTGTTCCGATGGGATTTGGCGGACCACACGCAGCCTTTTTTGCTACTAAAGATGAATTTAAAAGAGGAATACCGGGACGTATTATTGGTGTTTCAATTGATAATAACGGACAGCGCGCATTGCGTATGGCGCTTCAGACACGCGAACAGCATATTAAACGCGAAAAAGCCACTTCTAATATTTGTACTGCACAGGCTTTACTCGCAAATATGGCTGCCATGTATGCAGTGTATCATGGTCCCCGGGGATTAAAAAATATCGCCCGGCGCATTACTATTCTTGCAGGTACACTTGCTGCTGAATTAAAAGAACTCGGTTATGAATTAATTAATAAACATTATTTCGACACACTGAAAATTAAAGTGACAGATGCAGGTGCAGTTAGAAAAATTGCCGAACGCAGGGAAATTAATTTCAGGTATTTTGATAATAACCATGTGGGGATTTCTATTGACGAAACTATTCTGCCTGCTGATATTTTAGATATTGTAGCAGTGTTTGAAGAAGTACAGGGAAAATATGTTGCAGCCATAAGTTTTGATGATGAAAAAATAATTGATCATATTCCATCATCTCTTACCCGCGAATCGGAATATCTTACTCATTCAGTATTTAATGCGCATCATAGCGAAGCGGAAATGATGCGTTACATGAAATATCTGGAGAATAAAGATCTGTCCTTAAATACCTCAATGATTTCACTGGGTAGCTGTACAATGAAATTAAATGCAGCCACTGAAATGATACCTGTAAGCTGGCCAGCGTTCGGGCAGCTTCATCCATTTGTTCCTTATAACCAGTCGGAAGGCTATTTACAGATCCTGGATGAGTTGAGCCAGTTTCTTTGCGAGATTACCGGGTTTACTGCCTGCTCATTACAGCCAAACAGTGGCGCACAGGGAGAATTTACGGGTCTTTTAACTATCCGCGCGTATCATCAGGATCGCCGTGATATTCATCGTAACGTTGTATTAATCCCTATTTCAGCACATGGCACTAATCCTGCAAGCGCCGTTCTTGCAGGGATGAAAGTAGTGGTGGTTAAAAGCGATGAAGACGGGCACATTGATGTTGCTGATCTTAAAACAAAAGCCGAACAATATAAGGATACATTAGCCTGCCTGATGGTTACTTATCCATCAACGCATGGAGTGTTTGAAGAAAGTATAAAAGATATCTGCCAGATTATTCATGATAATGGCGGACTGGTATATATGGATGGTGCAAACATGAATGCCCAGGTTGGATTAACCTCTCCAGGACTGATAGGTGCAGATGTTTGTCATTTAAACTTACATAAAACATTTGCTATTCCTCATGGTGGTGGTGGCCCTGGCATGGGCCCTATCTGTGTGAATGATAAACTTGCCGCATTTTTACCAGGACATGTTTCCATTAATAAAAAAGCTGAACAGGCTAATGCTGTAAGTGCTGCTCCTTACGGTTCTGCAAGCATATTGCTGATCAGCTATGCTTATATAAAAATGCTGGGACATGAAGGATTGCGCCGTGCAACGGAATATGCTATTCTGAACGCCAACTACATGAAAGCAAAATTAGAAAAACATTACAAAATATTATACCTCGGTAAGAATGGTACATGCGCGCATGAATTTATTGTGGACCTGCGCCCCTTTAAAAATACTTCCGGTATTGAAGCTGAAGATGTAGCCAAACGACTAATGGATTATGGTTTCCACGCACCAACAATGAGCTTTCCTGTTCCAGGCACGATAATGATCGAGCCGACAGAAAGCGAACCCAAAGCTGAACTGGATCGTTTCTGTGATGCGCTGATCAGTATCCATGGAGAGATAATGGCTATAGAATCGGGGGAGGCCGATAAAACAGATAATATGCTTAAAAATGCACCTCATACCATGAAGGCTATTTGCCAGGATGAGTGGAACCATAAGTACTCAAGGCAGGAAGCTGCATTTCCCCTGGCTTATGTTGCCAGGAATAAATTCTGGCCATCTGTAGGGCGCATCAATAATACCTACGGCGACAGGAACCTTGTATGCACCTGCGAGCCTACTGAGGCCTACGCTTAATACTGGTTTTATGAAATAAATATTGAAAAGACATGCTACCTCGTGAACCTGCTACCTGTTCAGGAAAAAAAGGGATGAGCTTATGGTAGCGAAAAATAATGCAATCCATCATCATAATCTTTCTTCAAGGCATCGAGAACAATATTCAGGTGTTTTTCATTGCCTAAAAAATCTGCATTTGAAGCATCAAAAAATAATGTCTTTAGATTATGCTGCTTAATATAATTAGTATAGGTTTCCTGTAAATTAAATAAATATTCATCTGGGATATTCAGTTCATAGGACCTGTTTCTCTTGCGTATATTCTTCTGTAATTTCTGTACGGGTACATGGAGGTATATCAATATGTCAGGTGATATCAGCGACTGTTTGGTGATATCATATAATTTATGATAAAGCCTGAATTCTTCTTCTGATAAATTAACCTTTGCAAATAATAAACACTTTGTAAACAGGTAATCCGAAACCGTAATACTATGGAAAAGATCCTTTGTGGCAATAAACTCTTTTAATTGCTTATACCTCTCTGCCATAAAAAATAATTCAAGAGGAAAAGCATATTGTTTTGGGTTCTCGTAAAATTTAGGTAGGAAGGGATTGTCTGCAAATTCTTCAAGCACAAGCCTGGCATTCAACTGTTTTGATAGGATATGTGCAAGCGTTGTTTTTCCGGCACCGATATTCCCTTCTATAGCAATGTAATGGTAACTCATGCCTGTTTTGGTATTTTTTTTACTGGTAAATGATCAGTGCAATCGGCCAGCAACTCTTTTACGGTTTTATAATAAATCGGGTGGATATAAGCAGGAATAACCTGGTTAAGGGGTTCGAGCACGAAGCGTCTCTTACTCATTTCGGGGTGAGGTACTGTGAGGTCGGGCTCATTAATCACCTCATGATTAAAAAAGATAATATCAATATCTATAATACGAGGTCCCAGCTTTTCCTGTCGGTTACGGCCCATGAGCTTCTCTATATAAAGTATCTCTTTTAACAGTTCTCTCGCTGTTAAACTGGTGGCAAGAACGATTGCCTGGTTAAGAAAGTAGTCCTGGTCTGCTTTGCCCCAGGGAGCAGTTTCAAATAGGGCCGACCTGTCAATGATGGCGCCGCAGCGCTCTTCCAGCAATTTGGCTGCGTGGGAAAGTTCATTTTCCCTTTCACCAATGTTTCCACCGATAACTAAATATGCATAATTCATCCGGTTGCAAAGTAATGCCTAAACAATAAAAAACCATGCTTGAATGCCATGTATTGGTACATTTGTCCTGTTTAACAGATAAAAATGAACAGTTTTTTTAAATCTTTCTTTGCGGCTCTGCTGGCGCTGTTAGTTTTTTCAATAATCAGTACATTAATCGGAGTTGTAGCACTTGTTGTGTTATCATCGGGGGCATTTTCAGGAAAAAAGGCGGAAACGGGGCAAAATGCTGTTTTGGTAGTGGATCTTTCCCAGTCTTTTATGGAAATAGAACCAGTTGATCCTTTCGGCGAAATTATTGGTCAGGGCAAAAATGCAGTTCCTTCTTTATCTAAGATGGTCAGGCTAATTGACCATGCCGCAGATGATGCATCTGTAAAGGGTATATATATCAGGGCGGAATCGAATAGTAATGATTTTGGTACTTCCGAAGAGTTGCGAAATGCACTGATTGATTTTAAATCGTCAGGCAAATTTGTACATGCTTATGGTAATACCATTTCAATGAAGGCTTATTATGTAGCAAATATTGCGGATAAAATATATTGTAATCCCATAGGATCACTCGAATGGAAGGGTATGGCCATGCAGATGCCCTTTATTAAGGGCACACTCGATAAACTTGAATTAGAACCGCAAATATTTTATGCAGGTAAATTCAAAAGTGCAACAGAACCATTACGGGAAAAACAAATGACCGAAGCAAATAGAATCCAGAGCAGGGAACTATTATTCGATATGTATGATCGTCTTCTTATAAATACCGGTAAAGCAAGAAATATTGATACTGCTGTTTTGAGAAAATATGCAGATAGCAATACTGTTCAGTTTGGTTCTGCTGCCGTTCAATATAAAATGATCGATGGGTTAAAATATGACGATGAAGTAAAGGATGAAATAAGACAAAAATTAAAAATAGATAAAACAGCCAGAATAAATTTTATTTCTCCCTCAAAATATGCTGACGGGGTTGATTTTCAGCCCTCAGGAACTGAAAAGATTGCTGTGATTTATGCAGAAGGAAATATTCTTGACGGTAAAGGTGACAGGGGACAGATCGGCGGCGAAACCTATATGCAATATATCCGTAAAGCCAGGATGGATAAAACAATTAAAGCAATTGTGTTGAGAATTAATTCAGGTGGGGGAAGCGCGATGGCCAGCGAATTAATGTGGCGCGAAGTTGATCTCGCCAAGCAGGAAAAACCAGTGATAG
>CAYLVR010000055.1:0-18392 GCA_964387165.1 uncultured Chitinophagaceae bacterium
ATCCTTGCAAAAATGCAGAAAGTTTTTGATTATTACTACCCATTCCACCCCCGGCGGCCATTACCCCACTCTTACTGCAAACTGTAAAAAGCACTAAAATTTATTGCCGGCAGGCGTGCTCTACACTTCGGGGATGGAGAAACCCCGAAGTGTTTTTATTAAAAAATAAATCCTTTTCCACATACTGTGCATATTTACAAAAAGGAAATATGGATGCAGAAAGATAAATTCGTTATCCACGGTTTTGAAAATTTCTTCAATAATTTAATTTTTTCTGGCTTATGGAAAACAAAAATCACATCCCTGGGGGATTGCAGTTCACCCGCCGTTTCACAAAAGATGGAGTTAATGTGTTTGACCAGTTTGAATATGATTACCGCACTTCGGTGATCAGGAATCCCTCGGGGGAAGTGGTTTTTGAAATGACAAACGTAGAAGTGCCTAAACGATGGAGCCAGATAGCTACTGATATATTGGCACAGAAATATTTTCGCAAAGCGGGTGTGCCACAGGAAGGTGGCACATCGGGAAGAGAAACATCTGTTAAACAGGTGGCACACCGTATGGCTAATTGCTGGAAAGTCTGGGGCGAACGTTATGGGTATTTTGCTTCATCAGCCGATGCAAATATTTTTTATGAAGAATTAGTGTATTGTATTTTGAACCAGGCCTGCGTACCTAATAGTCCGCAATGGTTCAACACTGGCTTATATGAAAGCTATGGAATTAAAGGGAAACCACAGGGGCATTATTATGTTGACCCTGCAGATGCGCAATTAAAAAAATCCACATCTGCATATGAGAGACCACAACCCCACGCGTGCTTTATTTTAAGTGTTGAAGATGACTTAGTGAATGATGGCGGAATTATGGATCTGTGGGTACGTGAAGCAAGAATATTTAAATATGGATCTGGTGTTGGAACTAATTATTCTAATATAAGAGGTGAAACTGAAAAGTTAAGTGGAGGTGGTACTTCAAGCGGATTAATGAGTTTCTTAAAAATAGGTGACCGCGCAGCGGGTGCCATTAAAAGTGGCGGCACAACAAGAAGAGCTGCGAAGATGGTTTGCCTCGATCTCGATCATCCTGAAATAATGGAATTTATTAACTGGAAGGTTGAAGAAGAAAATAAAGTAGCCGCTCTGATTGCTGCTGGTTATCCAAGCGACTATGAAGGTGAAGCATATAAAACAGTTTCAGGGCAAAACTCAAATAATTCAATTCGTATATCGAATGAGTTTTTTGAAAAACTTAAGAACAATGAAGATTGGGAACTGAAAGCAAGAGCTGATGGGCGTACCTTTAAAAGAATTCCCGCGAAAGAAGTGTGGAATCAGATATCTTATGCCGCATGGCGCTGTGCTGACCCGGGTACACAATATGATACCACAATTAATGAATGGCACACCTGTCCCGAAGGTGGGCGTATCAGGGCATCTAACCCCTGCTCCGAATATATGTTCCTGGATAATACCGCATGCAATCTCGCATCGGTGAACCTTCGGAGATTTTTTAATGAAGAGGATAATGGATTTGATGTTGAAGGATTTGCTTATACCTGCCGGTTATGGACAACTGTTCTTGAAATTTCTGTATTAATGGCACAGTTTCCTTCAAAAGAGGTAGCGCAATTAAGTTATGATTATCGTACTCTCGGACTTGGATATGCGAACCTGGGTTCAATGCTGATGGTAATGGGTATTCCTTACGATTCGGAAGAAGCACGCGGAATTGCAGGTGCCATCACAGCTATAATGACTGGCGTTTCTTATAAAACATCGGCAGAAATGGCCTCGTTCCTCGGCGCGTTCCCCGGATATGAAAAGAATAAAGAACATATGCTGCGTGTAATGCGCAATCACCGCCTTGCCGCTTACGATGCAGATGAATATGAAACACTCGAAATAAAACCAGTAGGAATAAAAGCAAAATACTGCCCCGATTATTTATTGACTGCAGCAACAAAAGCATGGGACGAAGCTGTACAATTGGGAGAAAAACATGGTTACAGAAACGCACAGACAACAGTAATTGCACCTACGGGAACCATTGGCTTAGTGATGGATTGCGATACAACTGGCGTTGAGCCGGATTTTGCATTAGTGAAGTTTAAAAAACTAAGCGGGGGCGGTTATTTCAAAATAATTAACCAAAGTGTACCTGCAGCATTACTTAATTTAAAATACAATGAAAAACAAATTGATGCGATTGTAAAATATGCAGTTGGTGCAGGAACATTTGCAGGAGCACCCGCAATTAATCACCAGTCACTCAGCGAAAAAGGATTTATTGCAGAAGAAATTAAAAAGCTCGATACTGCTGTTGCTTCAGCATTTGAAATAGGATTTGTATTTAATGTGTTTACGTTAGGAGAAGAATGTTTGCAACGATTAGGGTTTTCTCCCGAACAATATTTTAATTTTGAATGGAGCCTGCTGGAGGCATTAGGATTTTCAGAAAAAGAAATTGAAAAAGCAAATGATTTTATCTGCGGGACCGGCACAGTTGAAGGCGCTCCGTATTTAAGTGAAGAACATCTTGCAGTGTTTGATTGTGCAAACAAATGTGGTAAAAAAGGAGAGAGATTTATTCATGCTCATGGACATATCCGCATGATGAGCGCTGCGCAACCATTTATAAGTGGTGCAATTTCGAAAACAATAAACCTTCCACACGAAGCAAATGTGGAAGAAATTGCGGACGCTTACCTGCTGAGCTGGCAATTAGGACTAAAGGCCTGTGCTTTGTATCGCGACGGATCTAAATTGTCGCAGCCCCTCAGTAACAAAAGCGATAAAAAGAAAAAGACTGATGAGCCTGCTGCAAGTATGCAGCAGGCAACGGTTGCCCATCTCGATTCCAATATTATTGATCTTGGAAAATTGACGGTGCAGGAATTATTGGAAGAGGTGCAAAAAAGAGTGCAGGCGTCTCCCGATACAAAATTGAAACGCCAGCTTGCAACAATTGTTGAACGTCGAACATTACCACCAAAACGTCGCGGCTTTACACAAAAAGCAAAAATAAACGGGCAGGCATTATTCCTTCGTACGGGTGAATATTCAGACGGAACAGTTGGGGAAATATTTATCGATATGGCCAAAGAAGGCGCAACAATGAGAAGCATGCTCAACTGTTTTGCTATTTCTATTTCTATTGGATTGCAATATGGCGTGCCCCTTGAAGAGTTTGTAGAGAAATTTGTGTTCACCAGGTTCGAACCATCAGGAATGGTAGAACATCCGAATATTAAAAGCACTACTTCCATAGTTGATTTCATTTTCCGGGCGCTGGCTTATGAGTATTTGGGAAGACAGGATCTGGTGCATGTACTGGATAAAGGCGAAGTGATGAATACTGGTACCGATGAATGGGACGAAACCCCTGAAACCCCCGAATTAAGTGAAGTGAGAGTAGTAAGCATATCAGGAAATAAAACACCGACACCAAAAGCATTGAAAGCTGTTGGAAGCCTCGATGCAGTAAATGCTGCTGCAAAAAGTATGCAAAGTGATGCGCCCGCATGTAACACCTGTGGACATATCACTATAAGAAGCGGCACCTGTTATAAATGTTTGAATTGCGGAAACAGCATGGGATGCAGTTGATTTAAACCACCTCAAAAAAGGAGGGAATACCGCCTTAGACGAGACGGGATTTGTATCTTGCAACCTATGACAATTAGTTTTTCATACGATAAAAAACAGGTGATCCAGGCCTTGCGCTATCATTTTCTGACAAGGCCGGAAATCAGGACACTTTTAATTCTTATAAATGTATTTGCAATAGGTTCGGCTGTTTTATTATATTTTAAAATAATTCAGCCGCCCTCATTTCTTATATTTTCCGTATTATGGCTGATATTAATGCTGATCGTTTGGCGCGTTCTCCCGCATAGTATTTATAAGCGTTCACGAACGTTTAAGGACCATTTTATGATGGACATTAACCGTGAGAATGTGATATTAAGAACAGAAAAGGGAGAGAAGGAATGGGAGTGGGAGGCATTCAGTAAATTCGTGGAAAGCCCTTTTTTCTTTCATTTATACTTCGATCCAAGATCTTTCTTTCTTGTTCCTACCGATGCTTTCGAAACAAATGAAGCAAAACAGGAGGCGAGACGCATTATAAAAGAAAATATCAGGAACAAGAAACAGACACCCCCCTTTGAAAAAGGTGGTCTTAGATAGTTGCACATAAACAATTTACCTGGGTCGATACCTGCTATTCTCGAATATTTTCTTTGCATCGGTTCTCATTAATTCATCGAGAGAGCCAGAAGTGTTTTCCGACATATATTTTTTAATAATTTGCCAGCCAACAAACAGCCCTATATTTCCTGGGGCGCCATCGCCAAATTCAGGAGTATTTGGCGATTCTCCAATATAGTTTTTGATGATCGACGGATCATTATTATACACATATCCATTTTTTACAAAAAAGTTCCAGATCAAACCCTCATTATTATAACATCCTTTTAGCTGCGTATTAGTATAACCAATTTTTAAAGTATCTGCGGTATTGGGCATTAATTTATCCAATACATAGATTCTTTTTCCTTTTTCAATTATCTGCTCGATCAACGTTTTATCCACACTGTTATCAGGATAAATATCATCGATAATATTTTTAATACAATTGACTGGAATATATTCGGGAGAAAATTTTCTTGAAATATACCTGGGGTATAATGAAAGACCCATTTCGGAGCTGTACATAGAAAACCCGGCGCCTAAATGAAGCTGTAATCCTATTGCCAATCCATCTGCTGTAATGGCATCGCCATAGCCACCTGTTGACCCCTGGAAATAAGCATCCATCGGCCCGATGAATGTGATGAGCTTCTCGGGTAATTTATAAGAAGGAAAGTAATGTTTGACATGCTTCAGCCCAAAAATGATATTTTTTTCATATTCAGAAATATCACTTAAGTTTTTATTTACAGAATCATAAATGGGGGCGTAGTCATGAATGAACTGTTTTATTGCGGTCATGGCCTGGGACCCTGAATCATTGATAGGAGGAAGGCCAAGAATATGTTGCAAAAAATCACCCAGGAACCCGGGGTATAGTTTGTAAAGATGATCAAGCGAAGGAGAAAGTTTACTGGTGTCAAGAGCAAAAAAATCTTTTTCAAATCTCTCTATGGACAGGTTTACCTTTATTTCTGAAACATCAGGGCCCTTTTTATCTTTACAGGAAAACATTAAAATAAGAAACAAAGCTGCCAACGAGTTTTTCATACCTGAAAAATACAAAAAATCCCCTTCAGTTATTGTTTATGTGTAACTCGCCAGGAACCCTTTTTCAAAGGAAAAGAGCGGGCCTGTTAATTATATGGACTGCGCTTAAACTAAGCTCTCTAAACTAATATTGCTAAATTTGTTACATGAAGATTGCACTGGCACAGCAAAACTACCATATCGGCAATTTTGAGCTGAACACGAAAAAGATTATTGATGCTATTGAACATGCGGAAAAACAGGGTGCCGAACTGGTTGTTTTTTCGGAGTTGTGTGTTTGCGGTTATCCTCCAAGAGATTTCCTTGAGTTCAACGATTTTATTAATAAATGTTATGAAGCAATAGAACAGATCAAAGAAAAGACTGAGAACATCGGTGTGATTGTTGGCTGCCCCGTTCGTAATATACCCAAAGAAGGAAAGGATCTTTTTAACGGGGCCTGGGTGTTATATAAAAAAGAAGTGGTCTCTGTTGTTCATAAAACTCTTCTTCCCACTTATGATGTATTTGATGAGTACCGTTATTTTGAACCTGCATTTTCATGGAGTGTTGTTGAATTTAAAAATAAGCGCATAGCATTAACGATATGTGAAGATCTCTGGAACCTGACCGATAATCCGCTTTACCGCTCTGTGCCCATGGATCAGTTGATCAAACAACATCCTGATATCGCTATTAATATTTCTGCTTCGCCATTCGATTATGATCATGATGATGATCGCAAAGAAGTGATTAGAAAAAACGTTCTTAAATATAAGATACCGCTTATTTATTGCAATACCGTTGGTTCACAAACAGAAATTGTATTTGATGGAGGAAGCCTGGTATTTGATGGGAAGGGCAGGGTGGTAAAGGAACTGAAATATTTTGAAGAAGATTTCCAGGTAATTGATACAGATGATTTTAAATCTCTCAGCAGCCAGGTTGCGGATGCTCGCGAAGACCCCTCTTTTCAAAGGGGGAGCGTAGGCTCGCAGGATAATAATCTTGAACAGATATATAATGCACTTATACTGGGGATAAAAGATTATTTCTGCAAAATGGGTTTTACTAAAGCTATATTGGGATCATCCGGAGGCATTGACAGTGCAGTAACTTTAGCTATTGCCTGCGATGCGCTGGGAAAGGATAATGTACGTGCTATATTAATGCCATCGCAATATTCAACGAATCATTCGGTAAGTGATGCGGAAGAATTAAGCAGGAATCTTGGAAATCCTTATGATATAATACCGATTAAAGATATTTACAATTCATTTTTGTCTGAATTGAAACCAATATTTCAGGACCTTCCTTTTAGCCTCGCAGAAGAAAATATACAAAGTCGAACAAGGGGCAATATATTAATGGCGATTGCTAATAAATTCGGTTATATATTATTAAATACCTCCAATAAAAGCGAATTATCTACCGGGTACGGAACATTATATGGAGATATGGCAGGAGGTTTATCTGTATTGGGAGATGTATATAAAACGCAGGTATTTGCGCTTGCCGGATATATCAACAGGAACAAAGAAATAATTCCTGTGAATATTATTACTAAACCACCATCGGCAGAATTAAGGCCGGGACAAAAGGATAGCGACAGCCTCCCCGATTACGGGATACTTGATAAAATTCTTTACCAGTATATCGAAAAAAGACAGGGCCCCAGGGAAATTATAGAGATGGGAATGGACCCCGCAATTGTTGAGCGCACACTTAAATTAGTGAACACCAACGAGTATAAAAGGAACCAGTTTTGCCCTATTATACGTGTTAGCAGTAAGGCATTCGGCGTTGGACGTCGAATGCCTATTGTTGGCAAATATCTTTCTTAAGAATATTATTTTTTGAAGTGCCCGATTATTTTGGTGCCTGATGGATATAATATTGACAGATTCACGTCTTTTGCAAGTATGAGTGATGTTTCACTAAGTGTAATTATATTAATATCCCCGGTCAATAGTTCATTTAGGTTGCCATCGACGTTTAACACAGTATTGTTTGCCTTGAAGAGCCAGGTAAAGGGGGTGTTATCGGGATCCACTCCATCACACTTGGTGGCGCCTTCGCCGTAATTGCCAGTACTGTCGCTCGAAAATGTCAGGATATTGTCTTTCTCGCACGCTTGGAGAGGGAAAGGGATTTCAGTATCAATTTCATTATTGCCATCAGTGTCCAGCCCTATGGTATCTATTTTCCAACTGGTGCTGGTAATGAGCTCCAGGGCTCTTTCATCAGGATTCTTCTTATTATCATCCTTTTTACAGGCAACAGTTGCCAAAAGCATCAAAACAGAGCAAAACAGCAATGGGTTATTCATAAACTAATTTTTTGTAAACTTATGCTAGCATTAATTATGCCTGATATATATAATTTAATCTAAAAATTACTGGCAGGCAACTTGCAATGTCTTTGTTCGTATTTTGCATAAATAATTTATATATATGGTGTTTACGGCCAGCGATATCAGCGAATTAAATGAAAAAATTCAATACCAGAGCAAATTTATCGATCGTTTAAGAGAGGAAGTAGGTAAGGTTATTATTGGTCAGCACTATATGCTCGACCGTTTACTGATGGGGTTACTCACCAATGGCCATATCCTTTTAGAAGGCGTTCCGGGCCTGGCAAAGACGCTAACCATCAAATCTTTATCCAATGCGGTGAACGCGAAATTCAGTCGCATCCAGTTCACCCCGGATCTCCTGCCTGCTGATGTGATCGGTACGATGATTTATAATCAACAGAAAAATGAATTTATGGTTCGTAAAGGACCCATATTTGCGAATTTTGTACTGGCAGATGAAATTAATCGTGCCCCGGCTAAAGTGCAGAGTGCATTACTGGAAGCCATGCAGGAACGGCAGGTAACAATCGGCGAACAGAGCTTCACGTTAGATCGACCCTTCCTTGTGCTGGCTACTCAAAATCCTCTGGAACAGGAAGGAACCTACCCGCTACCAGAGGCACAACAGGACAGGTTCCTGATGAAAGTGATCGTAGGTTATCCAACTAAAGAAGAGGAACAGATCATTATCAGGCAAAATGTGCAGGGAATTGAACCTCCGGGAATAAACCAGGTAGTAAGTATCGCTGAAATATTACAGGCAAAAGATCTAGTGCGACATGTGTACATGGATGAAAAAATAGAAAATTATATTCTTGACATTGTATTTGCAAGTCGCACACCCGAAAAATACAAGCTCGACAAATTAAAATTACTGATATCTTATGGAGGCTCACCAAGGGCCAGTATTAACCTTGCTCTTGCCGCTAAAGCAAATGCGTTCCTTAATAAAAGAGGTTATGTAATTCCGGAAGATGTTAAAAGTATTGCTAAAGATGTGCTTAGGCATCGCGTTGGGTTAACTTATGAAGCAGAAGCAGAAAATATAAATGTTGAAGATGTGGTTGATAATATTATAAAAGCTATACCGGTTCCGTGACGCTGACTACAACAGAAATATTAAAAAAAGTTCGTGAGCTCGAAATTAAAAGTAAAAAGCTCACACAACACCTGTTTAAAGGCGAATACCATAGCGCTTTTAAAGGAAGGGGTATGCTATTCAAAGAAGTAAGGGAATATCATCATGGTGATGATATACGTTTTATTGACTGGAACGTATCTGCGCGTTTTAACCATCCATTCAGTAAAGTATTTGAAGAAGAACGTGAACTTACTTTAATGCTGATGATAGATGTAAGCGGAAGTTCACTATTCGGCACCACCCATGCCAGGAAAAAAGATATCATTAATGAAATAGGAGCGGTCCTTGCATTTTCTGCTGTAAGTAACAATGATAAAGTTGGACTCATGTTATTTACTGATAAAGTAGAGAAATATATTCCTCCAAAAAAGGGTCGCGATCATGTTTTGTATATTGTAAGAACCCTGCTCACTTTCGTACCTAAAGGAAAAGGAACAAATATTACCGAAACATTCAGGAGATTTAATAATACAACAAGATTAAGATGCATCACATTCATACTAAGCGATTTTATTGATGACAACTTTGATGATGCACTAAAAGCAGCAGGTAAAAAACATGATGTAACAGGAATAAAGGTGTATGATAAAATGGATATGGAGCTTCCTGAGATAGGATTAATAGAAGCTGAAGATGCAGAAACAGGCTCAAAAAAATGGATAGATACAAACGATATTATTGTCCGGCAGGACTACCAGGCTGATTTCTTCTCATGGACAGATACATGTAAAAATATTTTCCTTAAAGCCGGCTGCGACCTTCTGCATATCCGCACCGATGAAGATTATGTAAAAGTATTGAAGAAGTTTTTTATAAGCCGGAATTAAGGCAACCCATGAAAAATTTCATTAAATATATTGTCTCATTAAGTTGCACACTGTTGTTGTGTATAATGGTCTGCGCCCAGGTGACTATCAAAGCAACTGTTAACAGGGCTAAAATATTAATCGGTGAGCCCATTAAATTAACCGTTGAAGCATATACGCCTTTAGGTGCAACTGTTCATTGGATGAACGCGGATTCTATTCCCGGTTTCGAAATTACCGCGCGCACTCCAATTGAGAATATTGAGAATCTGGATGGTAAAAAAACCACCATTGCCTATACGATTACCTCATTCGATTCCGGCCACTTACAAATTCCTCCTTTTGAGGTAACTGTAAATGGACAGCCTTATTATTCTGATAGTGTTTTAATTAATGTGGCTTTTATTTCGTTTGATTCTAAAGAAGATTACAGGGATATTAAACAGATCGTGAAACCCATGGAAGAGTCGGCGGGTTATATTCCATGGGTGATTGCTTTAATTGCACTTATATGTGGCGCTGTGCTTGTTTATATTTTCAGAAAGAAAAAGAAGAAGTCTGTAGAGGTTAAGCCCATGCTGCCAGGGTTATCTCCATACGAAGAAGCGATGCTGGCATTTAAACAACTGCAAAAAGAAGCAGGCTTGCTTACAGAAAAAACTTATTATACTACAATGAATGATATTTTAAGAAAATATGTTTCTGGTAAATTTAATATTGCCACTTTCGAAAGAACAAACGGAGAACTGATCATACAGCTGTCTAAAATGAATATTCCAAAGGATGCTTTCATTAGTTTATCGAATTCATTGCACATTGCAGATTTTGTAAAATTCGCGAAGTTTCGTCCAGCCGAGGGAGATAATAAAAATAATCTGGAAATAGTCCGTAATTCAATTAAAATACTTGATAATTCTGTAACAGGTGCTGTATAATTGGTTCCGAAATATCGATTTTGCTTATCCAATAGCGTTTTTATTGTTTGCTATAATTCCATTATTGATATTTTGGTATATAAAGAAATTACACAAACAACAAAGCGGCCTGATAGTTTCATCTGTCCGTTCGTTTAAAAGCGATGCCTCCTGGAAAATTGTATTAAGGCATGTTCCTTTTATTTTACGATTATTATCCATTGCCTGCCTGGTCGTTGTAATTGCGCGTCCACAAACACGCAATGATGAAGAAATGGTCAGTGGCGAAGGAATTGATATTATGCTGTGTATGGACGTTAGCGGAAGTATGCTCGCACAGGATTTTACTCCTAACAGGTTAGAAGCCATGAAACAAATGGCTGCCCAGTTTGTAGATAAACGCCCAACCGACAGGATAGGCCTCGTAATATTTGCCGGAGATAGCTTTACTTCATCACCTATTACTATGGACCGTAATACTTTAAAAACACAAATATTCAGTGCCCAAACAGGATATCTCGCCGACGGTACGGCAATTGGTGATGGATTAACAACAAGTGTTGAACGTTTACGCAATAGTACGGCAAAATCCAAAGTTGTTATTTTATTAACTGACGGCGATAACCAGGGCGGATTAATTGATCCCAATACAGCAAAAGATATTGCTAAATCGATGGGAATAAAAGTTTATACCATTGGTATGTCAACCGAAGGTTTTGCCGCAGCGCCAGTTCAGGAAGAAGGTGGGGAGATTGCTATCAGAAAACAGAAGGTAACCCTGGATGAAACGTTATTAAGAGATATTGCTGCAGAAACAGGAGGATTATATTTTCGGGCGCGCGACAATAGTAGTTTGCAGAATATTTATACTGAAATAGACAAACTCGAAAAATCTGATGTGGAAATAACAGCCCTCAAACGTTTCAACGAAAAATTCTTTCCATTCGCACTGATGGCAGGTATTTTCACGTTGCTGGAATTAATATTGCACTACACTTTATTTAAAAAATTCCCGTAATGAAGGCATTAGTATATAAATCAACAGGATCCTGGTACGTTACGAAAACGGAAGAAGGACAAACAATTAATGCAAGGATTAAGGGCGTATTTAAAATAGAGGGATTAACTTCTACAAATCCTATTGCTGTTGGAGATGAAGTGGAGATTATGTTAGAAAATGATGCGGATGGTACAGCAATGATAATCGATATATATGATCGCAGGAATTATATTACGCGTCAATCGCCGGCAAATAAAAATCACCATCATATTATTGCCTCTAATATTGATCAATCTGTAATATTTGTCACGTTAAAAAATCCCCGTACATCAACAGGATTTATTGACAGGTACCTGGTTACCTGCGAGGCCTACCATGTTCCAGCTATTATTGTATTTAATAAAGCTGATATCTACCGAAAAAAAGAGCTGGATAAATTTGAAGAATTGAAAGAAGTATATACTTCAATAGGATACGCTGTGTTAAAGATCAGTGTTGCGCAAAAGGATGGATTGGAAGAAATACAGCAACTGTTAAAAGATAAAACCACGCTGATCAGTGGACACTCCGGCGTTGGAAAGTCTTCTTTAATTAATTCAATATTTCCTTCTTTTCAATTAAAAACACAGAATGTGAGCGATTGGAGCGGTAAGGGAATGCATACAACTACTTTCGCAGAAATGTTTGACCTGCCAAATGGTGGGAGATTAATCGATACTCCGGGCATACGTGAATTTGGTATTGTAGATATGAATAAACAGGAGCTCTCACATTATTTTCCTGAAATGCGTGCATTATTAAATGAATGTCAGTTCAATAACTGCATGCATATTAATGAACCGGGTTGTGCAATAAAAAAGGCCGTTGAAGACGGCCGTATTTATGCTGACAGATATGTTAGTTACTGGAATATTCTGGATAGTCTCGGTAAAAAGTATTAACCCCTCCCTTTGTAAAAGGGGATGCTGCAACTGCATGAGGCTTTAGTGGTGGTGCAAGCGGCGGGGAATCTAAGACAAATATTTTCTCGCAGAATATACCAATAGTTTGGTTTCTAAAAACTTCGCCAGTTCTACTACTGCATCATTATCCTTTCGTGGAGCTTCCCTGAATTTCTTTGGAAAAATAGAGATGCCTGTGTAAATGTTATAATGAAGTGTAAGAAAATGATTTTTGAAATTAAACTCCCATGTAAGGGTGTCGAAATCATCTTCCTTGTGGATGAATTTAATTTCAAGATCATCACTTAGAATGTCGGCTACTTCATAGAATCTTTTAAGGCCACAATCGTCGTCGATAATTGCTTCGGTGCAACCAAAGTCTGTACGGAGTGTAAGGCTCATACGGATACGGATTTAGGGGTTATAGATAACTACGCCTGGTTAGGATTTAAATTTTTTTGTTTTAGGTGGTTTTTCGCCGCTTAATATCTTTTCGGCGCCATATGCTTTTCCATTGGTGGGGCATCCATACTTCGGTCCGAATGCTTTGTTCCAGACTTTGCATGAACTTCCTGAGAACATAATTGTTGCACAGGAAATGATGAGGATATATTTAAACGCTGTCATAAGGCTAAAATCTATATCTAAAACGTACCTGCAGGAATATTATTATTCGGTTTCTTTGAACCAGGAAGAATACTTGATGTAATTATCAGCTATCCTGTGTATCTCCCCCTTAATCAGGTCTTTAGAGATGGCTTTCACCTTTTTGGCAGGTACCCCGGCGTAAATACTTCCCTCTTCCACCCTGGTTCCTTCAAGTACTACGGCGCCTGCTGCTATAATAGAATTGCTGCCTATTACCACATTATCCATCACAATTGCACCCATACCTATCAGTACGTCATCGTGCACCGTACAGCCATGCACGATCGCATTATGGCCTATCGAAACATTATTTCCTATAATTGTTTGTGATCGTTTATACGTGCAATGGATCACTGCACCATCCTGTACATTTACTTTATTGCCGAGTTTGATGCTGTTCACATCACCCCTGACCACCGCATTGAACCAGAAACTGCAATCGTTTCCTGTTACTACATCGCCAACAATTGTGGCATTGGGCGCTATAAAATTATTTTCTCCGAATCGTGGACTAATTCCTTCTACGGGTAATATAATTGGCATAAGTGTTTGTGATTTGTAGCAAAGATGCAACTTTGCAGGAACTATTAAGTCCCACCCACTGCCAATCCTTCTATTGAAGGGTAAACAGAGCGAAGCGAAGGTTTGATGTGTAACGTGGAGCCAATGTGAGGCCGGGCCGGGTAAAAATTAAAATAATGAATCATCGACGTTTATTTCTTCAGCATGTAGCCCAAACTTCGGAAGCCCCTCTTGCCATTCACATTAAAAAGGCAAGGGGAAGCAGGCTGTACGATAATGATGGGAAAGAATATGTAGACCTGATCGCGGGTATCAGTGTTTGTAATATTGGACACAGGCACCCGGCAGTAATAAGAGCTATTAAAAAACAGGCTGATAGTTATCTGCATGTGCTGGTATATGGAGAAATGATCGAGTCGCCGCAGGTGCAATACGCGAAACTGCTTGCCGACAATCTTCCCGCTTCTCTTAATTCTGTATATTTTACCAATTCAGGGGCTGAGGCAGTAGAAGGAGCAATGAAACTGGCAAAAAAAGCTACAGGACGCACACAGATCATTGCATTTGATCAAAGCTATCATGGATCAACGCAGGGGGCATTAAGTATTATTGGCGATGAATACTGGAGAAATGCTTATCGCCCGTTATTACCTGGTGTTCTCCATTTAAAATATAATTCTTGGGATGTATTAAACGAAATAAATGAACAGACTGCCTGTGTAATTATGGAAACTGTGCAGGCCGAACGTGGTGTTATTTTGCCTTCAGCAGAATGGATAAAAGCGATTCGATTGAAGTGCAATGAAACGGGAACATTGTTAATACTCGATGAAATACAGGCAGGGTTTGGCAGGTGCGGAACGCTATGGGCATTTGAACAATACAATATTGTTCCGGATATTTTATTATTGGGCAAGGCGTTGGGTGGTGGAATGCCCTTAGGCGCATTTATCTCCGATAAACAATTGATGCGTAATTTATCTGTTGATCCTGTACTTGGTCATATTACAACATTTGGGGGCCATCCCGTTTGTTGTGCTGCAGGACTTGCAGCGTTTAAGGTGTTATTAAAGAAAAATATTCCTGGAAAAGTAAATAAAAAAGAAGCACTGTTCAGAAAATCATTAAAACATGACAGGATTATAGCAGTACGAAGCAATGGATTATTAATTGCCGTGGAATTTTCCTCTTTTGAAGAAAATAAAAAAATAATTGATTATTGTATTGCCAATGGAGTACTTACCGATTGGTTCTTATTTGCACCACATTGCATGCGGATTGCACCACCATTAACTATAAGTGAAAAAGAGATTGCTTATGCATGTAGGGTTATAGTAGAAGGAATTGATTTGGTTTAATACTAAACTACCTGGTTGCACCGCATAATAATCTCCAGGGGGATGGGCGACCGAATACGAAGCAGAGGTAGATTGGCTAAAACGCCAGCCTGAAGCTCCCGAATATCCCGAAGCGCTTGGACCTTTGCTCTGGCAGTGGAGTAGGAAGCACGCGCCATACAAAATCGACTCTGAATAATTTCAGGATATTATCTACACCGGTACCCACTTCAAGATAAGTTTTGCCATTAAGCGACTGGAAAGGGAAAGCGGCGCCTACAGGCGTATTAAATGCAGTGTTGGCATCGCTTAACTTGCCCCATAACCCTCTTGCACTGTAAAACTGCCTGAATTTTAATTTTTTCAATAAAGGGATGAACCTGAATATTCCATTGCCAATATTATGTTCAAAATTTACCCCCGCATATTTATCATGGATAAATTCATAACGGTTCATTAAATTAAAGGCATATTTATTATAATAATAGATTTCATTTCCAGGAGCAATATCCAACAGCATGTAGGGAAGCGTTCCGAATGTTTGTCCTGCAAAAACATTATAATAAATACTTCCAAACGGCGCTATTTTTTTATAATGAGAAACGCCAGCACTTAGCCTTGAATAATCGAACCCGCTGCTAAATACATTAGATAAACCTTTGGTATATTTTAATTCAACAATAGGATAGACGCTTCCCAGGCTAATTCTGTTAAAAGTGCTTTCCAGGTATTTTTCCAGGAATGCATATCTTAATTTAATACTTACTTCTGCTGTTATCAGGTTTCCATCTTTCAATGAACTTGCAAACATATCTTTAGGAGGAAGATTCTTTAATGGTTCAAACGATTTGTGCATTCCTGTAATCAATGCAGAAAATCCGCTTTGAGTTTGTTTGTAAAAATCGATTTTCTTCTCATCAACCATTAAGAATTTAATAGGCACCCCCGATTTCCTGATGGCTAAAGCGAATATGTTATCCTGGCTGATTTCATCATAATATGTTTGTCCATAATCGATATCCTTTTTGTAGGAAACATTAATATAAGACCTTGGATTTTTGTTGATAAGATACATGGCATCCATCTTATACTTGAATTTCTCATCCCCAAAACCATAAGCGGCATAAGCATGAAGGAACCATTTTTTACTGAAATATTTATTAGTTCCAATGTCCCATCTTAACCTGAATCCTTCCTGCGAATTGTATGTGGCCCAGTTGTACCAGGGACCGATCTCAAAATTGCCAATATTATAGTAACCTACACCAAGAAAGTATATAAGGTCCCTTGTCCTTTTAAATGCAGGCAATTGTAACAATGTATCTACCATTTTGTAAACACCTGCTTCGGTTTTCGACAGTTCTTCATGTCTCGATTGCTGCCAGAATTCATCTGGTTTATCTTTTGCGGTGTCGGTAAGAATGGTTTCTTCCAGTATTTTATTTTTAGATAGTTCTTTTACTACAGACTGATCATTCAAAATGATATTCTCGTAAGTGGTTGTTTTTCTTCCAATAAACGATAATTTACTTCCTCCGAGCGGAGATATATCGACTACAAATTTATCTTTATATAGGAACCAGGTGCTATCACTAAGTAATTTATATTCCTGTATTAAACTTAACTGTTCAACGAAATTAATATTAGCTTCTTTAGAAAGCCGGAGGTTCATTTTTTGAACGGCAAATGTTGAATCATGTATCCAGAAATCTCCTTCAAAAGTATTTTCTCCTTTTCTTTTGGGGGTAAAGGTCATGTGGATCAATCTTCTTCCTGCAACAAACTGGCTGTCGAGCACGCGGTATTTGTAATAATTATCTCCGTTATCACTAATGGGACTGATAAATTGTTTATCAAATACCGGAATAAAATTGCTGTAGAAATTAACGTTTTGATCCATGCCGCCTAACAACTTGCTCACGCTCTCATTATTTACCCCTATTGTTTTACTGGCCTTGATAATTTCGCGGCGTTTTTTCGGATCCTTCTGGTAATAATAATCTGATATGGTTTCGGTTAAATAAACAGGCAGGACGGGCACGCCGTCAGATGTATCAATATTATCAAATACGAATTTGAAATTCTTCAGCAGTTTTGCCTGCTGCATTTTTTCCTTATTCAGGTTTTTAATGTCGAGTTCCAGTTTATTATATAATTCGTAGGAGAAATTATTGAAACGGTATCTGTCGTTAACGGGTTTTTTTCTTACTATTCTGCGCCACATTAACAAGCCGCGGTCAATTTTTCTTTTTACCACTACTTCGGATGCGTATTTTCCTCTTTCCATTGAAATTGTCACAACAATTACTCCGTTGCTATCCCTGGAAATAAAATTGCTATCAATGGGTAATAAATAATCCTGGTAGCCAACGTACGTTACTTCAAGAGTGTCCTGGGGCCATCTGTCTAGTGTAAGAACAAACTGACCTGCGGAGTCGGTCAGTTTTCCAGAACCTGCTTTTTTAAATTGTAAAGAGGCAAAGGGAATTCTTTCATCACTATGAACGTCTTTAACAACTCCCCTGATTATTTTAGTTTGAGAAAATAATTCAAAAGAAAAAATAAGGAAAGGTATTAGGATAAGTACCCTGTATATCGAATTTTTCGAAGGATTAAACATTGATGCAATATTAAGTCCTAAAAGTCAACTCCCATAGCGAATTGCAGCAATGGTTTGCCACGGAATAATCCGCGCATTTCCCAGCCCGCATCCAGTCTTAGAAAATAACCCAGCAATGTGCTTCTTACCCCAAAGCCATATCCACCAACGAAAGGACCAATACCTCCGGTTTTAATACGAACAATGATTGGTTCCGGGTTGTCAGAGTCCTGGCTTTCAGGGTACACAGTTGACGGCCTTTCAATTTTGTTGTATGAACCGTCCCATGCTGTTCCCAGATCAACAAACTGAATTAACTGGAAATTGCGCAGGAAAGCATTGTTTATCGGCCTGTTAAGTAAAGTAGCAAATACAGGGAAGCGAAATTCACTATTAAATACGACCGCATTATTGCCATTGGCGACGTTCTGGTTGAATCCGCGCATGTTTAATGCGAGCGACTGGAAAGCATATGTTTGATTAGGTGCAGGCCGATTTCCTCCATTATATTTAGGGAACATCCATCCATCAATACCGCCTAAATAATATAATATTTTCTGGCTTCCCCACGAAAAATCTGCTGCCGCACGTCCCGCCCATATAAAATTCCTGTAAATAGGTTTATATAACCTGAAATCTGCACCAAGATTATAATTGAATTTTCCAGGCTTTATTAAAGTATCGGAAGGTTTATTAACCTGCGACATAAGGTCGGTATAAATTTTAAATCGTAACCCATTCCAGATATTTGTTGCCTTCATGATGGTATTATCATGAACATATTCTACCCTGAATAATGCAAAATTTTGTCTTTGGAGATCAGGTGATTTTAATGTTACAGTATCGTATAAACTTGCGCGAACAACGGTCCTGTCCATTCTAAATCCGACCATAAATCTTAAG
>CAYLVR010000056.1:0-18193 GCA_964387165.1 uncultured Chitinophagaceae bacterium
ACAAATCTTTGGAGCAGCGAGACTAAAGAATATTAAAAGGGGTATACCTTTGACAAGTAAACAATATTAATTAACCGATCATTTTGGGTCAGGTTTGGATTTAAATGCGTCAGGAGCAAGTAATATTGAGCTAGGGCAAGTTCTGTTTAGCTTTAGTTGTTTTATCTTCATCTTATGTTTTTCGACCAGCTTCGTTGCTATACTGAAAGCTTATAACTCTCAGCATAGAGGTAGGACGTAAACATTAAAGATCTATAAATCTTATGCAAGTCGCAACAATTCGGAAAACGGTCAATAAAATTCTTAACTGCGGAAAAATCCGTTTATGTGAGGAGCAGCATGTCGATCTCTCATTACCCAGTTTTATTTATTCGCTTAATAACGTCAACGCATGATACCAATAAAAAAAAGCTTCTGGATTGGATTTCTTTAGCTTTTGAATTTTGGAATAATCTATGCCTGCTATGGCTAATTCGACAATCTGATCCGGACCATTGTAACTTAGTTTTTCAATCTTGTTTTTCATAACCATTTGCAGGAGATACGCCGTTTTGGCCGCTGAAAGGACGGTGTGGTCAATTGAATAAGTATGTAATATGAAATTGGCAAGCCGTTTATTTCCATTCAGCAAATATTGAAATTGTTCATTGTGAGTATCTCGGTTTGCAATTGTCAGACAAGTATTAAAAGTGTCCTGAAGTGATTCCTGCCAGGCGATCTTTAAATTCCGATAACCGATTTCATCCTTAGCAGTTCTTATATAGGATTCTCTGACCTCCTTTAAATTCGTTATATGATCAAACAGAAATCCCAAATCAAACAATTGTTTCATAATCTCTGCAGGCCTGTTTTTACTATATAAAATTCCGATAGTATTCGGAGCAAAGGCCGTTAACTTATCTCCCGCCAGAGAAGACATATCAGGAACGCTTACTACCGTAGGGGGTTCTATGATGCTAAGCCACGGATGCTTTAATTCATGCGATTGAATGCTTGCATAAGGCGGGGCGCTAAAAAGGACGTCCAATAATACCGGTTCCTCCTTGCCTTCTTCAATAGTGCTATGATAATAAAATTTATAATGGCCAACAGGTGCGCTCATTACTCTTTTCCGGTGATTATCATCCTCCCAACGTATAAATGCCCCTTTTTCAATGATCCTATCTAAAAGTTTTATTAAATCATTATGAAGTGTTTCTGTGATAATGTCGATATCAATCGAATAGCGTTGGGGATTATCTTTAGCCAATAATAGCAAAGCCGTCCCTCCCTTGAACACAAAGGGCAATCCGGTTAAAGATAATTGTTCCAGAAGCACAAAAGCCTGAATCACTTTCTCCATTAACTTCAAGTCCGTTCGCTTACTGATAGTAGCGGCTTTATCTGTGATCCACTGTTTACTATATGAGATTGAGTTAATCATGTTTTTTAAGGTTTTCGTTCATTAAAGCCAGCACTTGCTCATAACGATTTCTGCGTTTGGCATAACGATACAGTGTGCTTTTATTAATATTATATCTGCCCTTTGCTTCCTGGTAAATGTGGTCAGCTTCTGTTTGCTGAGAAGCGTACAGGTCCTTTTCTGCTATAATATCAATAAGCAGTTTTTCTATTTTGGGAATGCTGATCCCTTCCTGTACAAATAGTGGAGATTGACTGATAAGCTGTTTAATAATAAGGGGTTTATCCACAGATTGTATATACCGCTCTATTACAGTATCATCAGGCTCAAAAAAAACATCTTTCCGAATAGTAGTAAGTGCATAGAATACGGATAGCGCAGCCTCTTTTTCCACCTCCAGTATTATAGCAGTTTTGAATACCTGGTGGATCATGAGATCATTCAGCCATGTAGTATCTGAAACACAGATTTGAGCAAAGGGATAATTTTGGGTTACATAGTTGAATATTTCTTTTATTTCATCCGTCAACAACGGTTGAAATTCTTCTTTTTGAGTAAGTGTATAAGTACCTCTGGCTGTATTTACGATTACTCCTTTTTGTTTAAGTTCAAAAATTCTCCAGTTTAAACTGCTCTCTGTCAAGTGGGGAGAAACACTGCGCAGAACTTTTTCAAGGTCGGCTTTATTAAAAACCGATCGCCCTTGAAAATGACGTTTTATATTGTTTATCCAGTTTTGCAAATTTGCTATTTTTTGTCAAAAATACTAAAAAATGACAAAATATAGGTCTAGTTTTAAGGTTCGCAGAATTTACAAAATTTGACGATATTTAGTATTTATCAACGGAAATCGGTTCAATTCCATAACTGTTTGATTCTTATTTCTGTAAGGGCCTTAAAAAATAGGATTTTTCACACATCAGCTCTCGCACACGATATAATAACCCCGTTTATTTCGGGTTTTCTTCCGGGTATCGTTTCGCGTTTTTTAATCTTAAAAGAAACTCTGCCATTTTCAGCATTGATTCAAACGGAGTTCCATTCGCGCTACAAAACGAGAGGTCACAATTTGAAAATAGCTATGAATCTCATGCTGCCTTTCTATCTTATTTTCAATGAATTAGATGGGGTTTGATACAATTTGTGAGTAGCTACTGCATCTTGTTGCCTTTTTTAATCATAACTATTCTCGGTGGGCATCTTCCGCGATTGTTACAAAGTATAACTATCACTATCAATCGGGGGGCTTATTATGTTTCTTACATACGTCTTTTCATCCAGTTGGAGGGTCGATTTTTGGCTCCGAATAAAACAACCCACAAGACGATAAATGTTAATAGACCAGCCAATCCTATGCTCAAAACAGTATTTGCATACGAGCGACCAGTGGATGTTGCCCAAGCTCCAACAAACACAAGAGCAGTAGATAGCAGGAGCAGCAAAAGAAACCAAGGCTTAAGGCTAGTTTTTTTCATAGAATTCAAATATACTTAAATCTACTTGTCGCTTTCTCGTCACAAGGCGACTATCTAGTTGCTACTATTTTGCTTGCAACAGATAAACAGGCTTCCATATCACCCACCTGTTAAGCCCATTGTCTCGACAGTAATATTGTATAAGACTTTAGCTATAACTTCGGCATCAGCGTCTTGTTTCTTAAGTTCAAATATCCTCGGCAGATATGAGTAATATTCGTCCCTTACCTCTTCAAAACTATTCACTCCGAGCGGATCCCACTCCAGCCACAGTATTTCATCTATCTGCTTATAAATGCTTATGTCATCGAGTTCCATGGATTATTACAATTGAATTTCATAAATAAACACTCTTCCCTGAACTATATCTTCAAAGTAAACCGAGCCCCAATCCAAACCGGATGATCGTTCGCATCTTGACGTCACTTACTATATTCTATTTCCTTTAGATGCTCTATTGCTCTGGCTATTCCATCTTTGGAGCATTGAATTTTCATTCCAGAAATAAAAATGAAATTCAAAAAATACACGTATATAAACAATTAATTGATGAATAGAATATTAATATGCACGGCAGGTTTTATTAATAAACATCTAATGATTGTGTTATAAATACGCATACAATAATTAACTGTGTTTTATATACACATTATTATTCATAGTGTTATAAATACACACCGTAATTGTAATAATAATTATAATTATTGTTGATTCTGGATCAATTTATAATTATTAGCGTTTTATATTTGTACCCCCGATGCTATTTACCACTAATTGCTAATAATTGCCATAACATATGAAAGTTGAACTCGTGATTTCTCTCGACAGGGTCGGGATGAGGGACATTAAACAAGTTGGAGGAAAATGTGCCTCACTTGGTGAAATGATCAGTAATTTATCTTCTCTTGGTGTTGCTGTTCCAAATGGATTTGCAATTACCACAGAAGTTTACTGGCAGTTTTTAAAGGCTAATAATCTTGAAGCCTTTATTAATAATGAAATAGAAAATATTGATCACACAAGTGTTGAATCATTAAGAAGAAGCGGACTTAAAATTCGCCAGGCTATTCGTAATGCTAAATTTCCGCGCGAATTAGGTGGAGAAATTATTGAAGCTTATGAATTATTATCGCAGCAAAATTTGCAGCAATATACTGATGTGGCCGTTCGTTCATCTGCAACGGCAGAAGATTTGCCTGACGCCTCGTTTGCGGGTCAGCAGGAAACCTATTTAAATGTACGCGGACCGGCAGCGCTTATCGATGCAGTACGAAATTGTTTTGCTTCATTATTTACCGATCGGGCAATCAGTTATCGTCACACTTTTAAATTCGATGTAACACATATAGGGCTTTCTGTTTGCGTACAACGAATGGTACGTTCCGATCTCGCCAGTTCTGGTGTTGCCTTCTCCCTTGATACGGAAAGCGGGTTTAAAGATGTTGTTGTGATTAACGGCTCATATGGTTTAGGAGAAATGGTGGTACAAGGGGCGGTATCTCCTGACGAGTTTATTGTATTCAAACCAACACTTAAAACCGGGTTCCCGGCAATTATAGAAAAGAAACTGGGAATTAAAGACAAAATAATGGTGTATGGTGACGACCCCGATGAACGTGTGAAGATTATTACTACCGAAAAAACACAACAGAAACGTTTTTGCCTTGACGATGCTTTAATATTAAAACTCGCCCATTGGGTTTGTACAATTGAAAATTATTACTCCAAATTAAATAACCGCTGGTGTCCTGTTGATGTGGAATGGGCGGTAGATGGAATGACTCATGAATTATATATCGTGCAGGCACGGCCGGAAACTATCCACTCAAGAAAAAATAATAGTGTTTTCACCGAATATATTATGGAAGATGATAATAAATTCGAGCCGATATTAAAAGGAATTGCAGTCGGCGATAAAATCGCTTCCGGAAAAGTAAATATTTTATACTCCCTCGATAAACGTGTTTCCGAAGGAAATGAATTTAAAGAAGGCGATGTACTGGTGACCGATATGACCGATCCTGATTGGGAGCCGATCATGAAAAAAGCATCTGCTATAATTACGAATAAAGGTGGCAGAACCTGTCATGCTGCGATTGTTGCCCGCGAAATGGGAGTGCCTGCAATTGTTGGTTGTCAGAATGCTACCGAAGTATTAAAGGAGGGCATTGAGATAACTGCCTCATGTGCCGAAGGTGATACCGGATTCGTGTATGCAGGACAAAGAAAATTCAAAAAGATTACCACCGATCTAAGTGAAATTGAATCGGTGAATACTGCGATGATGCTCAATGTTGCCAACCCATCCATTGCGTTCCAGTTCGCCGCATTGCCGCATAAAGGAGTTGGTTTAGCAAGGGAAGAATTTATTATTAATAATTATATCCAGGTTCATCCGCAGGCATTGCTTGAACATAAAAGATTAAATGATGAGAAATTAACTGCTGAAATAGAAAAACGAATCACAGGATTTGAATCAGAAGAACATTATTTTATCCAGAAGCTTGCCTATGGCGTGGCAAAAATCGCTGCCTCATTTTATCCTGAAAAGGTAATTGTACGGTTTTCAGATTTCAAAAGCAATGAGTATCGTAACTTATTAGGGGGCGAACATTTTGAACCCCATGAAGAGAACCCGATGATAGGATGGAGAGGTGCTTCAAGATATTACTCTGAAAGTTATAAAGAAGCGTTTGGAATGGAATGCAAAGCGATTAATAAAGTGAGAATTGAATATGGTTTGAATAATGTTACTGTGATGATCCCCTTCTGCAGAACAGTGAATGAACTGATAGCCGTTAAAAAGATAATGAAAGAAAATGGGTTGGAAAGGGGTAGGGATGGACTCGAATTATTCCTGATGGCAGAATTGCCATCCAATGTTATTCTTGCAGAAGAATTTGCAAAACATATTGATGGATTCTCAATCGGTTCTAACGATCTAACGCAATTGACATTAGGTCTCGATCGTGACTCATCACTTGTTGCACATTTATACGATGAAAGAAATGAAGCAGTAAAACAAATGGTCAGACTGCTCATCATACAGGCTAAAAAATCTAAAGTAAAAGTGGGTATTTGTGGACAGGGCCCTTCAGATTTTCCTGACTTTGCTCAATTCCTGGTAGAACAGGGGATAGACAGTATTTCTGTTACTCCTGATTCTTTCCTGAAAACTGCAAGAGCTATCGCATCGATTGAAAAAAAGCTCCAATTGGAAATGTCTATTCAATAATTAAGAGGTCATCAAAAAGCTGCTTATTACTTCCACAAGAATAATAAGTCTTTGGTTGCGAGGGCAGGTTTCTACTTGCCCTTCTCTTTTGTTATAGCTTTTCGAATCGTGAATATAACACTGCGCCCTGCGCCCAATTTACTGAAAGGATAAAATAATCTTCGCCAACTTCTGTGATACGATATTGAAACGGGTTATATTCTGCATCAAGGAACATTATATAAAATCCGGTAGAATCCTCGCCAATACTATAATCCTTTATTAATACTTCATCTGGAAGCCCGGCCTTTTTCACTGAATTCTGTTCAATTTTCACTTCGCCATTTTCAGTAAAAATATTTGCATCATCTTTTAAATATGGGGCAACATAAAGCCAGAGATCTGTTTCTGGGTCCGCATCCGGGTTGGTAGGATCAAAATGGATAGGAATGTCAGAATAGAATGCCCTAAGCTGGAATTTATTTTCAGTAAATAATTCTCTTAAATGATCTTCTTCGGTTAAAACAGGTGGCGCAACAACCGGAGGCTCTGTTGGTGGAACATAGCCACCTTCATAACTAAGATCTTTTTCACAACTAATGAAAAGCAGGGTAAACGAGGTAATTAGGGTATATAAGGGTCTCATAAAAAACGTTGACGTTTATTATTTAAAATGCCCGAAGGCTGATCAGCAAAAATTATGAGGAGTATTGGGGTTTTAAACCGGGGTTATTGGCTTCGAAGTACAAAATAGAACGTTTTTTTAGTAACTCCAAGTGGTTAAAAGCGTTAAGTTCCGGAGAACGTAGATTATCAAGGAGTTATCAATATTTTTATCACTCAAATTCTACAGACTTTTAACAGAAAATGAAATTTCAAGGCGTGATAACGCTTTTGGGGCGCCCGATGCTAGCCCTGGAAAGTTAGAAAAAAATCAGTCTGTCCATTTATAATATTACGAGCTTCAATATTTCCGTAGTGTAAAAGCATAATCTGTTTGCACAATGTTAGCCCTATACCACTGCCGTTTTTTTTGGTACTGAAAAAAGGTACAAATATTTTATCAAGCATATCTTCAGGAATACCACTGCCGTTATCTGATAGTTTAATAATTATTTTACCGTTATTATCCTTATAAGCAGAAATATTAATTCGTGGATCTGGATTATCCTTTACGGCTTCCATAGCATTAACGATCAGGTTAATCAATGCCTGCTCAATCAAATTAATGTCGGCCATAAAAGTAAGATCAGGGTCTTTCAGAATAATTTCAAACTCTATCTTTTTTTGGTCAAGTGTTGGCTGCATAAGGCTATACAGGTTTTCAAAAAGATATCGCAGGTATATTTTTCCCAGGTTCGGTTCTTTAATTTTATTTAGATACCGATAAGTATCTGCAAATTTGAGTAATCCTTCACTTCTTCTTTTTATGGTGGTCATGCCTAATTCCAGGTCATTCAGCACAGTCGCCGAATTTTGTTTACTATCCAGATCTTTCAGACGGGTGGTAATTGTTTCTGCGAGCGATGAGATAGGCGCTATTGAATTCATGATCTCATGAGTGAGCACGCTTAGTAATTTTTGCCATGCTTTTGATTCCGTTTCATCAATTGCTTCATTAATATTTTGAAAAGCTAACAGTGAATATTTTCTGCCATCTGTCAGGAATGATGTTGCCGACAACAATATTTTAAAGGATTTCCCTTGGTTACGGATCACAGCGATTTTAGATTCACCAGGACGCAGCCGGAGTATATCATTGTATAATACCTTATCTCTTTTTTCATAGGAGTGTATGGTTTTCAGATAGGGAAGCTCAAACATTTTCTTTAACGATTCGTTGATCCAGGTCACCGTACCATTTTCTGTGTCGAAACATAATATTCCTGTATTTACCAGTTCAAGAATATTCTGAAGATATTGATGATGCGTTTCCTTTTCCCTCGATAATTTCCTGAACGTTGAATTAATAGCATTAAAGCCATTTCTTAAAATTGATAATTCTGCAGATTTTTTATCTGGCGGAAAGCTTATTGTAAAATCGCCATATCGCACCGCTTCAACAAAGCGTAGCAGTTCACGTTGCGTTCTTACCTGCGACCGGTATAAATTTACAAGCTGAAAAATAATAACCGGAACAACAAATAATAAATAAACCAGGTGATTACTTATAACAGCATATGCGGCAATTAACAATGTTATAAATAACATCAATATCCTTAAAAACGCTCTCCATTCAAATTTTTCAGATATCATGTTTATTTAATCTCCTATATAAAGATGTGCGTGTGATTCCCAATTCTTTGGCTGCTCTGGAAATATTGCCATTATGTTTTTGAATAACCTGCAGGATGGCATTTTTTTCCAGCTCACTGAGATTCAAATCATATTCAATCGCTGGTTGTGTTTCTATAGGTGAAAATACAAGATCCTTAGGTTGCAGCACCGCATTTTCAGACATGATTACAGCACGCTCAATGGTATATTGCAACTCTCTGACGTTCCCGGGAAAAGAATAATTAAGTAGTTTGCTCATTGCTTTTTCATCAAGCGTCAATTCCGGTTTAAAATATTTTGTGGAATATACCTTAATAAAATGCTCTGCCAGCTGAATAATATCTTCACCTCTTTTTCTAAGTGGAGGTATTATTATTTCTACTGTATTGATCCTGTATATCAGGTCTTTTCTGAACCTTGTTTCATTGGCCAATTCATACAAAGGAACATTAGTTGCGCATACCAGGCGAATATCAACCGGAATTAACTGGTTGCTTCCCAGTCTGATTACCTGCCTGTTTTGCAGTACACTTAATAGTTTGGACTGTTGTTGCAGGGAAATATTGCCTATTTCATCTAAAAACAAAGTACCTCCATTGGCAGCTTCTATGCGGCCCTCCCTGTCTTCCCTGGCATCGGTAAATGCTCCTTTTTTATGTCCAAATAATTCGCTTTCAAAGAGACCGTCGGAAAGCGCACCCACATCCACTTTTACAAATGGCAGTGCATTTCTCAGCGAATGCTGGTGAATGGATTTGGCTACAAGATCCTTGCCCGTACCATTCTCTCCCAATATCAGGATGTTTGCATCCGTTGGAGCAATCTTTTCAATTTTATAAAAGATCTCGCGCATTGCATCCGATTTGCCAAGCAATTCACTTTCATTTATAGCCAGCGAATCTTTCTTATTCTCTTTCTTTTTATTATTCTTAAGAGTGTCTTCGATAGTACGAATCAGTTTATCATTATGCCAGGGCTTTATCACGAAATCGGCGGCCCCCTTTTTTAATGATCTTATAGCAAGGTCAATATCCCCATAGGCAGTGATCATTATTACCGGTAAATTCTCGTTTACTGATTTAATTCTTGACAGCCAGTAAACACCCTCATTTCCTGTATTCATGGCCGATTTAAAATTCATATCGAGTAATACGAGATCGAACTTTTTTCCAGATAATAAAGAAAGCAGATTTTCAGGGGTTTTTTCTGTAACAACTTCATTCGCCTGAGTTTTTAATAATAGCCTTACAGCCGTCAGCACGTCCTGATCGTCGTCTACAACAAGTATCGATGCATTTTTGAGCAGCATGAATAAATATATATAACTCCTGGTTATCTCCATTATCATTTTTACACAAGAGGTTAATATGTATCAAAACCGTACACTTTTTGTTCACTCGTGAACACTCCTGATAAGCTGGTTTTGCATAAGTGTATGATATTAAATTACTTCTGTTTATGGCATAAGGTTGTGTATATATAACCCGATAAATTAAACTGTACAACAACTTTGGATATAGCAATCAAAAAAAGAAAATGGCCGGCTAAAAAACTGGTGCTGATAGCAGGAAGTGTGTTAATAACAGTACTGATTGCCTCTGCCTGGTATTCGACTGCCGGAAAAGGCAGGATGAATGTGCATTCCTCTCGAATTACCATTAATGAAATTAAAAAAGGAAACTTTCGCGAATATATTCCTGTTACAGGAGTTGTGCAGCCTGTAACAACGATTTATCTGGATGCAACTGAAGGTGGCAGGGTGGAAGAGAAATATGTGGATGATGGTGCATTCCTCAAAAAAGGTGATCCTATTATGCGTTTGTCAAATACCGATCTGGAACTCAACCTGGTTAACCAGGAAACATCTGTATTTAACCTGCTGACCCAGATGCAGATCTCACAAAATGCCGCCCGCCAGAATACCATTACTAAACTTAACCAGCAAGCTGATGTTGATAATACACTCAAAGAAGCAGAACGGCTTTATATTCTTAATAAAGAGTTGTATAAGCAGAAAGTGATCAGCGGGCAGGAATTTAAACAATCGCAGATAGCTTACGATTACCAGGTTAAAAAGAAAAAACTAACCGCACAGATCCTGCAGCAGGATTCAGCCGCATCCAAAGAAGAACTGGAACAAACCCGTCAATCCTATAAACGTACACAGAATGCGCTGGCAGTGATGAGAAAAAAAGTAGGTGACCTGATCGTAAGGGCGCCAGTTGACGGACAGCTAACTTCGCTTGATGGAGAAATAGGACAGAATAAAAATAAAGGTGAAAGACTTGGACAGGTAGATGTATTAAGCGGATTTAAAATACGTGCGGAAATCGACGAACACTATATTTCAAGGATATTTACCGGATTGACAGGAGAGTTTACCTTTAATGATACTGTATATACATTGACTATTAAAAAAGTGTACACCCAGGTAACCAACGGACATTTCCAGGTGGATATGGTGTTCGGGAATGAAGCGCCAAAAGGTGTGCGAAGAGGACAGACATTACAGGTACGCTTAACGTTAAGCGATGCCAGCCAGGCAGTATTGCTTCCGAGGGGCGGCTTTTATCAGCAAACAGGGGGTAACTGGATATACAAGCTGGATAAGGATAATAAAAAAGCGTATAAAGCAGATATCCAATTAGGGAGACAGAATCCCGATTATTATGAAGTGATCAGCGGATTAAATCCAGGAGAAAAAGTGATCACTTCCAGTTATGAGAATTACGGAAAAAATGAAGAATTGATATTAAAAGAAGAATAACCCAAATAAATATGATGATAAAAATTAAGGATCTTATTAAAAAATACCGTACCGAAGAGGTCGAAACCATTGCATTGAACCATTTATCCTTTGAAGTAAAGAAAGGAGAATTTGTAGCTGTGATGGGTCCATCAGGCTGTGGAAAATCCACCCTGCTCAATATTATCGGTCTTCTGGATAATGTTGATGAAGGCAGTTATATTTTTAGCGGTGAAGAAGTGGCAAGGTATAATGAACGTAAACGTTCGGAGCTAAGAAAACATAATATCGGATTTGTATTCCAGAGTTTTAACCTGATAGATGAGTTAACCGTTTTTGAGAATGTTGAATTACCATTGATATATACCAAGGTGAAAGCTGCAGAAAGAAAAAAACGTGTGGAAGAAGTGCTGGATAAGATGAAAATAACGCATCGAAGGAACCATTTTCCGCAGCAATTGTCGGGTGGTCAGCAACAACGTGTTGCAGTGGCACGTGCGGTTGTAAATCATCCCAAATTAATTCTTGCGGATGAGCCTACGGGAAACCTTGATTCCAATAACGGTAATGAAGTAATGCAGTTGCTCACAGATCTGAATGAACAGGGAGCAACGATTATTATGGTCACACATAGCGAACACGACGCAAGATATAGTCACCGTATTATCAGGATGCTGGATGGACAAACGGTTACAGAAAATATTCTTGTCGGTTGATAATGAAAAGCATATTACTATATATATTTCTGTTAATACCTGTTTTGATCAAAGCGCAAGCGGAGAATAAAAATGTATTGTCGTTGGCGGAATGTGTAAGTATCGCGTTGAAAAACAATCCGGATATTCAGAATAGTATAATTAAAGCGGAAGCTGGTAAAATTCTGTTGAACCAGTCAAAAACAAACCTTCTTCCAAATATTAATGCTGCCTATACAACTGGTATTAACCAGGGCAGGAGCATTGACCCTTTTACAAATTCATATATAAACCAACGGTATAATTTTGCGAGCCCTTCATTGGGAAGCAGCATGGCCATTTTCAATGGCTTCGCATTGTATAATACGATCCGTAGAAATATATTCAATTATGAAGCAGACAAATCTGCTGTTCAGCAGGCCAAAGATGAACTAACATTCAGTATTATCCTGGCTTATTTGAAAATACTTACAAGTAAGGAATTGCTGGCATTGGCATATTCACAAAAAGAAGCTACGCAAAAGCAGGTAGACCGACTGTCAATATTAAATGATCAGGAAGCTGTTTCTCCTGGGGAATATTACGATCTTAAAGGAATATATGCAAATGATGAACTTGGTGTTTTAAACGCTTTAAACACACTGGAAAATGCAAAGCTGTCGCTTACCCAGTTGCTTAACGTGCCGTATGATAAAAGTATTGAACTTGCTCCTTTCAATGCAGACGATATTCTTCATGCCACTGAAATTTCACCACAAGACGTTTACAACGCAGCCATCGACAACCTATCTGTTGTAAAAACTGCGGATCTGCGTAAAAAGGGCGCCGACATGGACGTCAAAATAAGCCGATCAGGATTTTATCCCTCTCTGTTTTTAAACGCTGGCTTAAACAGCAATTATTCAGGTGCGGCAGATATTAAATACAAACAGCAGATAGATAATAACCTGAACACCTCTGTATACGCCGGTTTGAATATCCCGTTGTTTAATTCATTCAGAACGCGTAATGCCGTTCGTTTATCAAAGCTGGACCAGCGGACCGCAGAAGTAGAAGTGAAAAAGGTGCGAATACAATTACGTCAACTCACAGACGAGGCATATTTTAATATGCAGTTTTCGAAAGAAAAATATACTGTTTCATTAAGACAGGTAAATGATTTCACTGAATCTTTCAAAAGGGCCGAGGCACGTTTTAGCCTTGGTGCCGGAACAGTCGTGGATTATATTATCTCGAAAAATAATTACGACAAGGCAAATATTAATCTTATCAACGCCAGGTATGATTACTTATTCAGAATTAAAATATTGGATTACTTCCAGGGACAGCTGAATTTATAATGATGCTTAAAAATTATATCAAAATTGCCTTTCGCAATCTGCGCCGCAATAAAATATTCTCCGGCATAAATATCCTGGGCCTGGCTATCGGTATGGCCAGCGCCCTGATCATTATGTTATGGATACAACATGAAATCAGTTATGATACTTTTCATGAGAAAAAAGCACGTATTTACGAAGCCTGGAATCAGGCTCCTATGAGTGGAGAAATATACACATGGCATAACACTCCAAAAGTGCTGGCCCGTACAATGGAAAAGGACTTCCCCGAAGTGGAACAGGTAGCAAGGATAGATATTCCATATCCACACCTATTAAAAGCAGGCGAAAAAAGCCTGATAATACCAGGCTGCATAGTAGATTCCAATTTCCTGCAGATATTCAGTTTCCCATTGTTACAAGGGGATAATAAAACTGTTCTTAACGATATTCATTCCATTGCTATTACACAAACATTGTCCAAAAAGTTATTCGGAAATGAAAATGCCATGGGCAATCAAAGCTGCAATTGCAAATCCGGTAAAAAGTTTGAGAACAGAATAATGCCGGCTATTCCGGTAAAAATAGAATTTCTGGTATTATGTTAAAACATAACCTGCTTATTATTTTTCGAAATTTTGCAAGGCATAAGGCTTCCTTCTTTATTAACCTTATAGGGCTGTCAACCGGAATGACTTTTTCTTTGATGATATGTCTGTGGGTCATTGATGAATTGCGAATGGACCAATTCCATCAAAACGGAGACAGGGTAGTACAGGTATTTGAAAATCAGACTTTAGTTAACAGCATTGCCACGTCAGATGGGACGACCGGAATGCTGGAAGAAGTTTTGCCCGTTGAGATACCGGAAGTTGAATTGGCAGTCTGTGTCGCTCCTTTATACAAATTCAAACAATCCACAATATCATATAACAACATCCATATTACTAGCCGCGGGCAATATGCTGGCAAAGATTACTTTAATATTTTTTCTTTTCCATTATTACAGGGAAATCCTGATAATGCGCTTGAGGATAAAAATAATATAATATTATCTGAAAAGTTGGCCCTGAACTTGTTCAAGACTGTTGATAATATTATTGGTAAAACAATTACTTTTCAGCAAAGAAAACAATACAGAGTCGCCGGTATATTTAAAGACTTTCCAAAGCAATCTTCTTTCTCGGTAGATTTTATGTTGTCATATAATGAATTCAAGGCCGAAAATGACTGGTTGCTAAAATGGGAGAACTCAGGCGTTTATACCTTTTTACTACTAAAAGAAAACGCAACAATTTCGAAATTGAATAAAAGTATTGCTGGGCTAATAAAATCAAAAAATAAGGATATTAAGAAGACCCTGTTCGCTGTAAAATACAGTGATACCTATCTGCATAACAGGTATGAGAATGGGGCGCCCTCTGGCGGAAGAATAGAGTATGTACGTCTTTTTATAATCATTGGCGCGATAATACTTATCATCGCCTGTATTAATTTTATGAACCTGTCTACTGCTAGGGCATCACAGCGTTTAAAAGAAATAGGAATTAAAAAAACCATCGGCGCCAAAAGGAGCGCATTGATCCCGCAATTCATAGGAGAGTCTTTGATAATGGCTGCATTTGCCCTTATAGTGGCACTTATTCTTATATCGTTATTGCTGCCACAGTTCAACCTGATAATGAAGAAGGACCTTCGCATCAATTTTAGCGGAACCCAGGTAATCATCATATTTGGTATAACAACAGTTACAGGTCTTCTATCTGGCAGCTATCCTGCTTTTTATCTGTCCTCTTATAGTCCGATTCAGATATTAAAGAATAAATTTTCCGGTTCACCTTTTGAATTATCCGCGAGAAGGGGACTGGTCATTTTCCAGTTTACATTATCTGTTGTATTTATACTTTGCCTTCTGGTTGTGTATAAACAAACACTGTATATCATACAAGAGAATCTAGGATACAACAGGGACAATATAATTTCTTTTGAATCAGAAGGAGGATTAAATGGAGTCACAGGTAAACTTGAATCATTTTTATCCGAGGCCAGCAATATTCCGGGAGTAATATCCGCTTCAAGTTCCGGCAACCACTTTATTGGTGACCATAGCAATACTACCGGCATCTCCTGGGAAGGGAAAAAACCTGATGAAACTATTAGCTTTCAAACTATGACGTTTAACTACGGTTTAATTGAAATGATGGGAATTACAATGAAAGAAGGGAGGTCTTATTCGAAATTGGTAAAATCCGATAGTGCAAAATTGATTCTTAATGAGGCAGCAATAAATGCAATGGCACTTCATGATCCCATTGGAAAACAGATCGACATGTGGGGCACGATGTCTGAAATATTAGGAGTAACCGAAAATTTCCATTTTGAATCATTTCATGAAAATATAAAACCAGTAATAATAAGATTAATTCCAAAGGATGCATCTTTCATCTATTTAAAAATCCAAAGAGGAAAAGAAAAAGAAGTTATACCTAAGGTACAGGAGCTGCACACAGCATTTAACCCTGGGTTTGATTTTAATTATACTTTTCTTGATGACGATTACCGGAGTATGTATGAATCAGAAAATACAATGTCCACTTTGGCTAAATATTTTACTGCTATTGCTATCCTTATTTCCTGTCTTGGACTTTTTGGTTTATCGGCCTATACCGCTGAAAAACGCAGTAAAGAACTCAGCATAAGAAAAGTGCTGGGTGCAAGTAGTTTTAATATTATTACACTTTTGTCGTCAGAGTTCATTAAAATAATATTGATTGCTATTGTAATCGCTTTACCCCTGGGCTACCTTATTGCGGAAAACTGGCTGCAGGGATTTGCTTTTCGGATACGTCTCCAACCCTGGTATTTTATTGTTGCGGGGTTAACCGCATTATTTATTGCCTTGGCAGCGATAAGTGTACAATCGATAAAAGCAGCAACGATTGAACCGGTGAAAGGTCTGAAAGAGGAATAAATAATTGAAATGGTTAGGGTATATTAATGAAAATAAAAACCGCTACAACAGAATGTTGAAGTGGTTTTTTTAATGATCCATTGCACCCCACTTTATTTGTGGGCGATGAATAAAAGAAAATGATTTAACAGGAAATAAAAATCATCGACGATATGATACGGCGACATCGCCTCTTTAATAGTGTTTTCAATAGTCGTTTTGTCGGCATAATTCAACGCATTGGCAGCCGGCCCTGTTCCCATGAAACTCTTTACTCCATCGGAAAGACTGGAATAAATAAATGGACAGGGAATAGAATTTTTAGCATCTAGATGCAAACCAAGGGTATTTAATACCGACTCAACTTTACCGTCTTCAGATAATGCGAATGGGCCTGGTGTGCCTGCGGGAGGAGGAGGAGCCAGGTTCCCAATGGCTTTTAATACAGTAGTACTGTCGCTCAATTCTGGTTTATCCCATATTGCAATGACTAATTTACCACCTGGCCTGAGTGTTCTTTTTGCTTCTTTTAAACCATTTTCAAAACTCCCTGCATATTGGAAAGAATTGAATCCAGCAACCACATCGAAAGAATCGTTAGCAAAAGGCAACGCTTCCAGGTCCTCCTCTAAAAAAGTATTACTGAAATTACGTTTTCTTGCTACCTCTAATAATGCGTGTGCTGCATCTATGCCCACAACATCGGCACCTGTTTTAATGGCGAGAGAAGAAAACATCCCTGATCCGCAACCGGCATCAAGAAGAGAATCGTTTTCGTTTAATTGTAATTGTTGAAGTGCTTTCCTGTAAAGAGGTAAAAAGTATGGCTCAAAATTTTGCGACCAATACTGGGGTTGAATGCTCCACAGCTTTCCTTGAATAGTTTTTGTACTCATGATAAATGGTTTGATTATTTATCTGCAAAACTATACAGCTGTTGAACCAGTCACTTTTCTATTCAGCTCATAAATATGACTATAAAGCTCAGATGAAAACTTTTTGTTTAATTCTGGCAGGGGCAACTCCAAAACGATCACGGAAACAACGGCTGAAATGGGAAGGATTCTCGAATCCACTTTCAAATGCTGCATCAGTTACGGTGCTCCCTAAATTTGTAAGTAGGTGCAGGGCATGATCAAGCCGCTTTTCCAGCAGCCACTTTCCTGGTGATGTATTGTAAATTTTCAGGAAATCCCTTTTGAAGGCCGATACGCTTCTGCAGCTCAGTTTTGCATAATCTTCCAGTTTAAGATTGAAGCAAAAATTTTCATCCATTATTCTCTGCAGTGAAACATTGTGTGGCTCCTGTAATAATGAACTGAAATAAGACAACAGTTCTTTATTATCCGGATTATCGGAAATCGAAAGAATAAGTTCCCTGAATTTCAATTGAAGTAGCGAACGGTCTGGCTCACGACCTGCTTCAAAGTATGGCAGCATTGAATAAAAAAATGCTTCACTTGCAGGCGAATGACAGATAGGAATAACTGACTGGTGATTTTGTTGCGTATTACTGATAGGATTAGTCTTGGATTTAAGCACGTCAATAATAAAGTCGTCGGGAACAAAAAATACGATGAGACAAAATGTTGCGTCGAAAAACTGTTCAACTATACAAGCGCCTTTTCTTATAAATACACATTGGGGTGGACGAAGATCATAAGAGCCGTTGGAAGTGTGCCATATTTTACGTCCTTCCATTACATAAACAATATAATTATGATGGCTCCATGTATCCTCGAATTTATTTTCGAGAGGGCAATTAAAAATTGTAATTAGCGACTCTCCGCAGCTAAGCTGGCGAAAATGACCAGGATTGCCTGCTATTTTTGAATACAGGTTATACATAAGAAGAACAGATCCGCAAATATACCTCGTTAACCGAGCCAGGGAATACCGCGATGATGTGACAGGTTTCTTCTTCCCGGTAACCGTTTTAACGTTATGTATTCCAGGTTTGCAAAAATCTTTCCCATTATGAAACTGTTTTAGGAGGTGCCAATTGCTGAAAGCCTTGCCTGGCGTGGGTTTCAGTAATTGGCACCATGTTAGTTATATACACTTCGGTTTTTCATAGGATATTGGATTTAAAACACGGGGCTGGATTTTTATCCT
>CAYLVR010000057.1:0-11709 GCA_964387165.1 uncultured Chitinophagaceae bacterium
TGCCTGCCTTCATAATCAAAATCCGTATCTATATCGGGCATTGATTTTCTATCCGGATTTAAGAATCTCTCGAACAGTAAATTGTATTTGATCGGATCGATATTGGTAATACCAATACAATACGCCACAACACTTCCTGCTGCGGAACCCCTGCCGGGCCCAACATAAACACCGAGATCTCTTCCCGCTTTAATAAAATCACTCACGATGAGGAAGTATCCTGCAAATCCCATCGTTTTAATGGTAAATAATTCAAAATCTATACGTTCCTGGATCGCAGGAGTAAGATCACTGTAGCGGATCTTTGCACCTTCGTAAGTAATATGTTTTAAATATTCCCACTGGTTGAGGTTTGAATCGGAGTGTATCTGGAATTCTTTGGGGATAGGAAATGCCGGAAGCAGAATATCTTTTTTCAGGTTTAATACTTCTACTTTATCAACAATAATATTGGTATTGTCGATCGATTCAGGCACATCTTTAAAAAGATCTTTCATTTCCTGCGCCGTTTTAAAATAGAACTGGTCGTTAGGAAATTTAAATCTTCGATCCTTTACGTTAGTATCATCATTTACAAAATCATCATATCCTGGCGTGCTTTTTTTCTCACCGGTATTTATACATAATAAAATGTCGTGAGCATTGTAATCTTCCCGATCTGTATAATGACTATCATTTGTAGCAATAACAGGTACATTATATTTTTTAGAATATTTTAATAAGGCTGCATTAATAATATCCTGTTCCTTTATATTATGACGCTGTATTTCAATAAAAAAATCTTCACCGAAGATATCCAGCCACCATTTAAATTCCTTTTCACCTGCTTCTTCGCCATCATGTAAGATCGTTTGCGGAACATAGGCGCCGATACAGCAGGTGGTGGCGATTAACCCTTCGTGGTATCTTTCAATTAATTGTTTATCGATGCGTGGATACTTGCTATACATTCCTTCGATATAACCCAGGGAAGTAAGTTTCACGAGATTCTGATAGCCGATTGCATTTTTTGCGAGTAGCACCTGGTGATACCGTTCGTCTTTTTGTTCTTTGGTGAATGTTTTGCGGGTCCTGTCCTCCACTACGTAAAATTCGCATCCGATAATGGGTTTCACTTTGAGGGATCCATCATCATTTTTGTGTTTATGAGCTTCCGAAACGAACTCAAAGGCCCCGAACATATTACCATGATCTGTAATGGCAATGGCAGGCATACCTTCATTGATCGCCTTCTGGTATAAACTTTTGATGGAAGCCGCTCCATCAAGCAGCGAGAATTGGGTATGAACGTGTAGATGGGAGAACCTGGACATTGGTACAATATTAGCTAATAATTATCCGCCTGAAAATTGCTAGATTTGCACATCTTTGTGAAAAACTTTTTATACGCTTCTGGGTTAGTTTGCTTACTGGCCTCATGTTCCTCAACGAGGCAAAGCTCTGCTGTCAATCATCCAAACAGGGTTTCATCCAATCAGCCCCGTTTCCTGGAAAATATTGCTATTAAATCATCTGTCTCAACTATTTCGGACGACGAAACAACCGTAGATGCCCCAAAGAAGGTGAAAGGGAGAAAAGATCTACCGGGTGCCACCTACTCAGCGGATATAGAAAAATGTCATGGCTTACAGTTTAAATATGCGATTTTAATGGAAAAAGAGGTGGAGACGGTGACAAATGACAAGCTGATTGCGTTTCTCGAAGGCTGGTACGGCACACCTTATAAATATGGGGGAAATAAGAAGACGGGTATAGATTGCTCGGCATTTACCTGCCTCATGATCGATACGATGTATAATGTATCCCTGCCGCGAACTTCACGTGAACAATATGCTGCTGGCAGAAGAATCGCAAAATCTGATCTTTCCCAGGGCGACCTGGTGTTTTTTAATACTACAGGCGGGATTTCACACGTGGGGGTTTATTTGAATAATAACAAGTTTGTTCATGCCTCATCCTCAGGTGGAGTAATGATCAGTGATCTTGAAGATACTTATTTCAAAAAAAGATATGTGGGGGCTACCCGGCTTCGCTGACCGCGTGCGCTGAAGCTATAGCGGTGGCGCAAGCTTCGTTGCCCGAAGCCCGCCAGGTTTTTTCTCATTCCCTGAAACCAGCGCAAGTGTGCCGGGGCGGAACCGGGACCAACTTGTGCTAATGATTATTTCTAATTCTTTTCCTTACAGTATCTATTACATGAAACAGATCCGGCGTTAATTTTAATAAGAATGTTCCTGTACCAAATAACAGGATAAACAGCAAACTTCTTATCATTATCCATTCCAGCCCTATTTGATCATTGAATAATAAATAGCATATTCCAAAGCTGGCAGCGCTCAATAAAACAGTGTACAAAGTTTTAATAGTAAAAGGCTGGATTTTTAATTTCCTGTATAAAAATACGCAGCGGATAAAGTTATAAACAGTAAATGCAATTAAATTAGAAATAGCCGGTCCAATGACACCCATAGTTTTGGTAAGATAATAATTCAGTGGAAGCGTTACGGTCAATAATATTATTCCTGTGAAAAAGTCAAACCTCCAGTATGTAGATGTGCCGATTATCTGCGAATTTAAACCCGTACCCATGTCCAGTATACGCATGGCCCCGATAAGAATAAATACCGGCAATGCATTGCTGTATGTGCTTTTTAAAGAGAAAGTAAATATTCCATCGGTAAAGTTCATTAATATCAGGCTGAACATTGCTATTGAAAATATCAGCTGGTTGATGGAAGAACGCTTGTAAATCCCGCGAATACGGTCATAATCTTTGTCTTTCCATGCCCTTGACAAGGGCGACATGGCCGCCGATATTATTCCTCTTTGCGGTGCCTGTATTAAACTGGTAATATTCTGTGCAAGCGAATACACGCCTACCCATGCCATACCTTCCGGCATTACAGCAGCAATTACAAGCGTATCGAATACAGTTGCGATATTATACACCAGGCTACCGCTCCATACAAACGAAGCCAGCGTCAGTATTTTTTTTCTGAATCTCCTGGTAACCCTGCTTATGGTAAAATGAAAGGCAATTCTTTTGGTGACCAAAAGATAAGCAAGAAGGATTAGTGCCAATAAAAGATAAGTAAAGGCATATATACTGATAAATACCTCGAAACTGGAGATAATACTTTCAAAAAACAGAACGATTAATATGGTAGTAAGCACCCTGAATAAAACCTCGCGCAGGAAATTAGTTAATATCGATTTTTTTTCCTGCCAGGCATATGCTTCAAGCACAGTGTACACTGTTAATCCAAATCCAAATGGGAATAAAAGGTTATAATATTTAATTAATTCGGGTGCGTTGGTAATGTACTTCTGAATTACAATATTTTTAAAAACCACGCCTGCGATCATTACCAGGGAAAAGCCTATTGTGCAGGTAAAAAGCGCCCAGGTGATGAGGTCGTTCTTTTTCTCTGTCAGATTGTCTTTATAATAAGGATAGAATTTATAGATCACAGATGGAGTGCCGAGGTTGGCAAAAGCCAGCATGATGTTCGCGATGGCAATAAAAGTGCTGACGATACCGTATTGTGCCGTTGTAAAACTGCCTTCTTTAGTAAACAGGTAGGTATTCACAAAACCAAGCGCAAAGCCAAAGTATATAATTACAGAAGATATAATACTTTGTCGCCTGATATTACTCATGCGCAAATATATTACTTCCTTTTACTGTTCACGTAAAAGTCTGGGTCGGGCTTTAAGTTTGCGCCATTTTTAATAAGCTCCTGTTTCCATGCAGTGGTGGGATACACCCAGATGGATGTATCGGCGAGAAGCCTCATAGGCATATCGAAGCCTTCGATGCAGTTTGTCCACCTGTAACTTAAAGTATCATTATCATACCTGTACTCAAATACCGGTAGCTGTATGGTTCTTAAATACTGGTCGAATATTTTAGAAAGATCCCTGCCTGCATATTCGCTCATATATTTTTCTACCTGCTCTGTGGTAACGACCTGGTGGTAAAAGTTTTTATTCAGCCCACGCAGCATTAACCTGAATTTCTCATCATCATTATATACCTGCCTGATGGTATGTATCATATTTGAGCCTTTATCATACATATCTCCGGATCCTTCTTTATTTACTCCGTAGTGGCCAATCATGGGGATGTCGTTATTAATATTTTTTCTTAGCCCCCTGCTATATTCACTTCCCGCTTTTTTACCGTATTCGCATTCTGTAAATAAAACCTCGCTATAGTTGGTGAATCCTTCGTGTATCCACATATCGGCCACATCTTTGGCGGTAATATTATTGCCGAACCATTCGTGACCGCTTTCATGAATAATTATATAATCCCATTTTAGCCCCCAGCCACTGGCGGAACGATCGCTTCCCATATAACCATTTATGAACCTGTTGCCATAAGCTACTGCACTTTGGTGTTCCATTCCAAGATGTGGCGATTCAACCAGTTTATAGCTGTCTTCATAAAAAGGGTATGGACCAAACCAATGTTCAAAACACTTCAACATAGCAGGCACCTGTTTAAATTGTTGCTTCGCTTTTGTTTCGTTTTCCTGCAACACCCAGTAACTCAGGTCCAGTTTTCCTTTTTCGCCATTGTATTCCTCGGTCCAGTTTACATATTTGCCTATATACGGAACTATATTATAACTGTTGATGGGATTGGTTACGGCCCAGGTGTATTCACCCGGTTGTTGGTTAATCAGCCTGCCATTTCCAACACCTATAAGATCGTTGGGTACCTGGATGGTAAGCGAGGCGCTGTCGGGCTTATCCGACTGATGATCTTTACATGGATACCATACACTGGCACCTAATACCTGGCAGGCTACGCTCATCCATGGATTTCCTTCTTTATCACGCTTCCATATCCATCCACCATCCCAGGGCGGGTTAACTGCTTCTTTGGGTTTTCCTTCAAATGAGATATCAATTTTAATTATTTCATCTCTTTTAATTGTCCGGGGAAAATCGAGGTAATAAACATTCCCGTTCCTGTTGAACTTTAGTTGGATTTTCCCGCAAAATACAGAAGTGATCTTCATGGGTTCCTGCATATCGATCTGCATTCTTTTGCCATTATCCATTGCTTTGCAGGTAATAATATTTTTCCCCTTTAAAGTTTTTGTATCGAAATCGGGTTTTACAGTAATATCATACTTAAGTACGTTCCACCACGCCCGTTCAGGTGTAATTGTTCCGCGCAAAGTATCCTGGCTGGTAAATTGAGCCTGGCTCACATAAGTGCAACACAGGAATAGCATAATTATTAATATCTTGGGCATGTGACTAATCTTGAAGTGAAAATAAAACCTTTATTGTATTGTTTCATTATTATATGCTGCCATCTGTCGTGTAATAATAACCGCTCCTCCACAAAACAGGTGTTTCATTATAATCAGTCCGACAATATAGCCACTCTTGATCCTGCATTTGCGAAAAACCAGTCGATTATCTGGGCTGTGCATCAATTGTATAACACCCTTGTTGAAACCAATGCGCAGCTGCAAATTGTGCCTTCGCTGGCAACGAAATGGAATATTTCTGAAGACAGGCTTACTTATACTTTTCATTTAAGGAGTGATGTGTTCTTTCACGATAACGATATTTTTCCCGGGGGAAAAGGAAGAAGGATGACTGCGTACGATGTTGAATATTCTTTTAAACGGATAGTTGATAAAAACACAGCCAGCAGTGGCGCCTGGATATTTAATGGAAGAATAGACACTCTTGAACCTTTTAAAGCAATTAATGATACAATTTTTCAGTTAAAATTATTGCGGCCATTTACTCCTTTGCCTGGGTTGTTAAGTATGCAATATTGTTCAATAGTTCCTTATGAAGCAGTTGAAAAATACGGGAAAGATTTTCGTAATCACCCATGTGGTACCGGTCCGTTTGTTTTTAAATCCTGGGAGGAAGGACAGGCTTTAATTATGCTGAAGAATAATAATTATTTTGAACGGGATTCGAATGGTGTGCGGCTCCCTTACCTCGATGCTGTTCAAACCAGTTTTTATAATAATAAGGCTACAGAATTCCTGTTATTCCGTCAGGGAAAACTTGATTTTATTAATGATATAGATGCAAGCTTTAAAGACGAAATATTAAGCAAAAATGGAACACTGAAAAAAGAATGGGAAGGGAAAATTGTTTTGTCGAAGCATGCCTATTTAAATACTGAGTATTTAGGTATAATGGTGGATAGCAGTAAGCCTGTTGCTAAACTATCTCCGTTAAGAATTAAAAAGATAAGGCAGGCTATTAATTACGGATTCGACAGAAGAAAGTTGATTATGTACCTTCGTAATTCAATTGGCATGCCTGCTGAAAGCGGATTTGTTCCTGCCGGGTTACCTTCGTTCGATTCATCTGCTGTTAAAGGTTATCATTACGACCCGGGTAAAGCAAAACAATTACTGGCTGAAGCCGGATTTCCGAATGGTAATAATCTTCCTTCAATTAAGCTATTAACTATTCCTGTTTATGCCGAACTGGCGAGCTTTATTGCAAAGGAACTGGAAAATGTGGGTATCAATTTAAAAGTTGAGGTTGTTCAAAAAGGTTTGTTACTTGAACAGACTGCTAAATCGGAGGCGTTATTTTTCAGAGCGAGCTGGATTGCTGATTATCCGGATGCAGAAAATTATTTAAGTGTTTTTTATGGTAAGAATCCTGCCCCTCCTAATTATACAAGGTATAATAATAAGGCGTTCGATAAATTATATGAAGAGGCCCTAACGGTAACTAATGATTCTGTGCGAATGAAATTATACCAGCAGATGGATCAGTTAATTATAAATGATGCGCCAATTGTGCCTTTATGGTACGATGAAGTTATCAGGCTGGTGCAGCCCGGGGTGCGGGATTTCCATGCTCATGGGCTAAATCTACTAGAGCTAAGAACCGTAAAAATCCCATCTCCAGAATAATTTTTCCATTTTCCGGAATCTTTATAAAATGATGACACGCCGATCGTGCTGGTTATCAATGTTTTAATATTCCGGAATGATACTTGAATCATTACTGGCACGGATAATTTGGATTGATAACTTTAAATGGATTTTATGAAAACTTTTTTATTTGGACTAGCATTATTGATATCTCTTAGCGGTTTCTCGAACGAAGACCCTAAGAATGTATTTTCAGTATTTCCTGCCAGCGTTAAAAAGAGCGCAAAATTAACTATTGATGCGCCGTATGATGGTTGGGCAACATTTGAATTAAGAGATAAATGTGGTAACGTAGTATTAGAGCAACAGATGGGCGTGAATAAGGGAATAAATACGATCCCTGTATTTTTTATCTCGAAGATTGAAAAAGGTGAATATACTTCAATATTAAAAATAGAAGACAGAACATATTTCTCAAAGCTGGTGAAAGAGTAATAAAATAAAAAAGTGTATCGGCGACGACACACTTTTTTATTTATTGACCGGGTCGTTATGGCCCGGTTATTTTTTTATCTTATCCTTAAATACTTTATTGAATTTTTCCAGCTTGGGTCTTATTACATAATAACAATAAGGTTGTGAGCCATTGTTATTATAATAATCCTGGTGGTAATTTTCGGCTTTGTAAAATGTTGTAAAAGGACTTATTTCTGTTACAATTGGTTTGTCGTAAGCCTTACTCTTATCTAATTCAGTTTTATAGCTTTCTGTCTTTTCTTTTTGTTCGGCATTATGGTAAAATACCACGCTGCGGTATTGGGGGCCAACATCATTACCCTGGCGATTCAAAGAAGTAGGATCGTGACTTTCCCAGAAAGCTTTTAACAGCTCATCGAAACTGATTTTTGAAGGATCGTAAACTATTTGTATTACTTCTGCGTGGCCGGTTGTTCCTTCGCATACTTCTTTATAAGTAGGATTCAGTACGTGCCCGCCACTGTACCCCGATGTGGCCGATATCACACCTTCCAGTTGTTGAAAAATAGCCTCCGTACACCAAAAACACCCTGTTCCGAATGTAGCCGTGTCGGTTTTAGTACCATCAATGATTGTGTTTGTATTGCCCATAGTGTTATTTTCTTTATTTGGATTTTCTGCCTGCACACATGATATCATTGTCATCGAGAGGATCAAACCTGTTATCAGACTGCTCATATCTTTCATTTTAATCATCATAAGCAAAATTAACCAATTTTGTTCCGTGGAAATTGCATACACATGAAAATGGGAAGCCTCGCGATGCGCCTATACTGGCAGCCATCGGCCAGAGCCTTAGGGCGTTGGACGAAGCTTTAGTGCAAGCGTAAGACGAGATGAGGGATTTTGTACTTTTGCGCCCTATGAAGTTTTTCCCGGCGTCAGCGCTTGTTCAACTAGAATATGATAAGATAAAGGAATTGTTAAAAGGACAATGCCAGTCGGAATTTGCTAAGACCAAAGCCGACGAACTGCGCATTCATACAAAAAAAGAATTTATAGAGCATGAACTGAAACAAACTGATGAATATAAGCAGATGTTAAGCTCTGGGCAATACTTCCCTAACGATCATGTGCTTAACCTGTTAAAGGAACTTAAGTTATTAAGTATTCCGGGTGCAACCCTAAGTGGTGATCAGTTCCTGGAAATCCGAAAACTCCCGGAAAGTATCAACAAAATATTCAAGTGGTTTGATAAGGAAAGAAGATCTGTTTACCCTGCCTTACATAAAGTAATTGAAAACACTGTTTACGAGAAAAAGATCATTGAGCTGATTGATGAGGTAATCGATGAAACGGGCCGGGTAAAAGATAATGCTTCGGAAGAATTGTTGCGTATTCGACAGCAACTGACAAGAAAAAGAAACGAAGTAAGAAGAGCGTTTGATAAAATTGTTCAGCGGCTGGCAAAAGCTGGCCACATTACAGATACTGCAGAAGCGTTTTTGAATGGTCGTCGCGTTGTTGCGTTATATGCTGAGCATAAGAGACAGGTAAGAGGAATTTTGCATGGAGAAAGCGATACAAGGAAAACAAGCTTTGTTGAACCAGAAGAGACCATTGAGTTAAATAACGAAGTGTTCCAGTTAGAGCATGATGAAAGCAGGGAGGTGTCGAGAATATTACGCGAACTTACATCGGGATTATCATCTTACAGTAGTTTGTTATCTGCCTGGCATAATATATTGGGTTTATACGATTTTATTCGTGCCAAAGGTAAACTTGCGCTTATATTAAATGCAAGTCATCCTTTAATAGTTGATAAGGCGCACGTGCATTTGATTAATGCTTATCATCCTTTATTGTATTTATATAATCAGAAAAATCAGAAGCCTGTTTATCCTGTTGATATTAATTTAAATGAAAAATCGAGAATATTATTGATATCTGGCCCGAATGCAGGAGGAAAAACAGTTACACTTAAAACTGTTGGATTATTGCAACTGATGATCCAGAGTGGGTTGCTTGTTCCCGTACATCCCGACTCTGAGATGGGAATTTTCCGCCAGTTAATGATTCATATCGGCGATACACAGAGCCTGGAATTTGAATTAAGCACCTACAGTTCGCATTTGAAGAACATGAAATATTTCATGGAAAATGCAAATGGAAAAACATTGTTCTTTATTGATGAACTGGGAAGCGGGAGCGATCCTAATTTGGGAGGTGCGTTTGCGGAAGCGATACTGGAAGAGTTGGTTAAAAAACATTCTTTGGGTATTGTGACCACGCACTATCTGAATTTAAAAATAATGGCTAACAAAACGCCCGGTATATTTAATGGAGCAATGGCCTTTGATGAAAACAACCTGTTGCCTATGTATAAACTAATTGTGGGCAAGCCGGGAAGTTCCTATACATTTTCTATTGCGGAAAGAATTGGCCTGGATCAGAAAGTAATTAACCGTGCCCGCAATCTTGTTGATGAAGATCAGTTCAGGCTCGATAAATTATTAAACCGAACAGAACAGGATCTGCAGATCATTGATAAGGAGAAAAAAGAACTGCGGCATTTGATGAAAGAAAATGAGCGAATGAAAAAGGAGATGGAAGGGTTGATCAACAAAGAAAAACATCACCAGCAGGTTGAATTATTAAAGCATCAGAATAAAATTACCGAGGATCGTATCGATTATCTGAAAGATATGGAGCGGAAATTAAAACAAATTGTTTTCGATTGGAAAAAAGCAGAGGGTAAAGACAATAAAAATGAATTGATCAAACAAATGCAGGGTTTGTTATTTCACCAGAAGATTAAGCAGAAAGAGGAGAAAGTGGCGAAGAAGATCAATTCAAAATACGAGGTAGTTGGCGGTGAAATAAAAATTGGAGAAAAGGTGCTGATGAAACAAAATCACCAGGTTGGGGAGGTTCGGGAAATTAAGGGGAAGAAGGCTGTTGTTCAATTGGGCCTGGTTCCCATTACTGTTGATATAGGAGATCTGACTGTAGTTAGAGACAAGTAGTGATTTAATTGTTGTATCTCATAAAAAAACCTCTCAAAATAGCTTGAGAGGTTTTGGTAATTCTTAGAAAAATTTACCCGTTGGTAGGTCTTGGCGCCCATCTGTCATATGGTGTCATATCGAAATTATTTACTTCGTCCATGGTTAACCCAAGGGCTTTTGCTACACCTTCTCCGTATTCCGGATCTGCTTTGAAACAGTTTCTGATATGACGGATCTGAATAAATTTATCAGCGCCGCCCACCTGAGCTGCTGTATTGTCGAATAATAATTGTGCTTTGCCTCTGGACTTGATGATACGGAACAAATCGCCAGGTTGAGTGAAGTAATCTTCATCATCATCCCTGAAGTTGTGAGTGTATGCTGTACCATCAAGGGCTAAAGGAGGCTCTTTTGACTCAGGTTGTTCCTGCCATTCTCCATAACTATTGGGATTATAATGCCTGGCAGCGCCATAGTTTCCGTCTACACGCATTGACCCATCCCGGTGGAACGCATGATAAGGGCAGGTTGGTTTATTAACAGGAATCTGATAGTGATTTACACCCAACCTATAGCGTTGTGCATCTCCATAAGAAAATAATCTTCCCTGCAGCATTTTATCCGGAGAGAAACTGATTCCCGGAACAATATTCGTTGGGTTGAATGCGGCTTGTTCAACATCCTGAAAATAATTTTCGGGATTTCTGTTCAGCTCGAATTCACCTACAGGAATAAGTGGGAAATCTTTTTTGGACCAGACTTTTGTTAAGTCGAATGGGTGGAATCGATAAGTTTTAGCCTGCTCTTCGGTCATAATCTGGATAAACAATTTCCATTTCGGAAAATCTTTTCTTTCAATAGCATCAAAAAGATCTCTCTGGGAAGATTCCCTGTCTGTACCGACTATTTTCGCAGCCTCCTGATCAGATAGATTTTCGATACCCTGTTGTGTAACAAAATGAAATTTCACCCAATGCCTTACATTTTCTTTGTTGATGAAACTATATGTATGGCTTCCGAATCCATGCATGTGCCTGTATCCTTTCGGAATTCCACGGTCACTCATTACGATGGTAACCTGGTGCAGGGCTTCAGGCAGAAGCGTCCAGAAATCCCAGTTATTGTTGGCACTTCTCAGGTTGGTTTTCGGATCACGTTTTACGGCATGGTTCAGGTCCGGGAACTTCATCGGATCGCGGAAGAAAAATACCGGCGTATTATTTCCTACCAGGTCCCAGATGCCTTCGTCAGTATAAAACTTCAATGCAAATCCCCTGATGTCTCTTTCCGCATCTGCTGCCCCTCTTTCTCCGGCAACGGTAGAAAACCGGGCAAACATTTCGGTT
>CAYLVR010000057.1:11719-17810 GCA_964387165.1 uncultured Chitinophagaceae bacterium
CCGAAATGTTTGCCCGGTTTTCTACCGTTGCCGGAGAAAGAGGGGCAAACATTTCGGTTTTTTTGCCGACCTCGCGAAAAATACTGGCTTTGGTGTATTGGGTAATATCATGCGTAACTGTAAAAGTTCCGAAAGCACCCGAGCCTTTTGCATGCATTCTTCTTTCAGGAATCACTTCTCTGTCGAAGTTGGCCATTTTCTCTAAAAACCAAAAATCCTGCATCAACATCGGACCTCTGGGACCAGCCGTTTGTACGTTCTGATTATCCGGAACCGGCGCTCCTGTCTGTCTTGTGAGTTTCGACTTCTTTTCTTCCATTTCTATTATTATTTATGTGAGTTTCTGCGATTGGGAATAATATTTTTTAATCAGTTGGAGGGTTTTGTCAGTGCTTTATTTTACCAAATAATGATAAAACGGGCTTCAATCGGTTTAGCAATTTCACCTATTTACTCATCGGTATTAAATTACTGAAAAAAAGTGAGCTAATCGTCACTTCCTTTATGAATTTTGTATCAATTGGAGAATGTACCTGCTTATACAATGTATTGCGGCGCACCCGCTCTGTGCCACCGTGCTCCAACGCTGACAGCCGTCGGCCAAAGCCTATGGCGTCGGACGAAGTTTTGGCGCACGGTGGCACAGAGCGGGCATCCTGTTTCAAAATGGTACACTACCATTTTTACAGTGAATATTGATTTCGAAAAGATAAAATTAACTACCAGGTGAAAGCTATTTTCGGGCTGAAAAAGTAGATTTTTTTCTGATCTCGATACAAGGGCCCGCTATCTTTTGATCAGCCATGAAGCGAAGGATCTGGGAAGAACTACTAAATACCAGTTTAATACTTCTGCAACAGTAAAAATTGGCTCGGGAGTAGCTGCAGCTACTATATCAAATCCTTTATGTGCTACCGTACAGGGAAATAAATTAAAAAAACCAGTTCGCATAAATGGTTTCTTTAAGGATCAGCAGGCTGATAAATTTACTGCTACTATATTTTCGCTGGCAGGATGGACAAAAGAAATTTCATCTGATAACCAGGGTTTCGTGGAATTTACACCTGAATGGGCCGGTAAATATATGATCGAAATATCGAGAACCGACGAAGAAAAAGGAGATCATAATGGAAAAGCTTTCGAAAAATATGGCGTTGCGCCACTATGCTGGTGAGCATTCAATAATTCTTCATTTCAGGGCTATTTCTCCCGAAATATTTTGGCACCAGTTCTCATTCTATTAACTTTATGGGAATGAGAAAGTACTTCTATTATGTGTTGAGTATATGCTTTTTTTCTTCATGTGTTAATAGCCGTTACCCGAACGCTCATCGGAATGTTTTTTTTGTGAATACGCATAATCCGACAATTACGGTGAAGGATTTAAGTATTGAAGAAAATCCGGTTGCTGAAATACATTCTGATCCTCACAGGATGAATAAAACGGAAATGAATGGTGTGCAAGACCCTCCGGAACCAGGAAATATTCAGGATTCTGTTCCTTACTATATTAATGTTGAAAATGAGACATTGATTCAGCGGAGTTTTATGTTCTACGATTCAAAAGTTCTGACTTATTGCATTTCTATAGGCAATCCTGAAAAAGTACATTATTCTATCAATTCATATAACGGGGCTATCATTAAAGGATGGCGCGGACAATTTCTGAATGCTAACCTGATGTGGGTACATAAGGCCCGGGGTATTGGTGTTGCTCAACCTGTTGGCGAGGAAATAGCATTCGGAAATGAAAAAGCTTACGCTACAGTTAATAATGGGATTTGGAAAGACAGCATTGATGCAGATGATAACTGCCAGTTTTTAGGATATGATGTTGATAAACAAAACCGACCAACTTTTCGGTATAAAATAAAGGAGACGACTATAGAAGATATAATTCGTCCCGCGAATAATAATATCAACCGGGTGCTTCATTTTCCCTCTGGTATTAAGGGCGATCTTTTTTTTAGACTGATTTCAGGAAATCGAATAAAGAAGATAAAAGCGACTGAATATCTTGTCGACGATTCTATAAGAATAAAAATACCTAAAAACAACAAAGTGATCATTCAGGCAAATAATGATCGACAGATGTTGCTGACGAAACTCAGTACTGATTTTGAATATACTATTTCCTGGTAATAATAATTTCCGATGCGTAATTTAATTCTGAAAATTCTGTTTTTAATATTGTCTTTAAATGCTTCGTCACAGACTGAAGCGGATTATTATTCTATCTCTACTATCCCCGTTCCTGAAAATATTGTACTTGAAGCGGGTGGAATCGGCACGTTACCAGATGGCTCAGTTGCAGTGGGAACACGTCATGGTGAAATATGGATCGTAAAGGATAGTGTATTTAAGAAATTCGCATCGGGTTTGCATGAAATTCTCGGCCTTGCCTATAATAATGGCGCAATTTATACTGTACAGAGAAGTGAGCTTACAAAAGTTTCTGATATTGATAACGATGGCAAAGCAGATAAATATGAAACTGTTTACCGGTGGCCCATAACCGGTAATTATCATGAATATTCTTACGGGCCTGTAATTGCACCAGACGGAAGTATGTTCGTAACCACAAATGTGGCGTTTGAAGATTATGATCCGTTACGGGCTAGAAGCTGGGTACCTTGGAGAGGATGGACATTAAGAATTACTCCCGATGGAAAAATGGAACCCTGGGCAACGGGAATGCGTTCTCCATGTGGTACGGGATGGATAGACGGTTCTTTTTTTTATGCAGATAACCAGGGCGACTGGATAGGGTCAGGAGGATTGGTGCAGGTAAATAAGGGTGATTTTACTGGTAATCCTGCAGGGCTCGATTGGGCAGCGGATCCATTATCTCCTGTAAAGGTTCGCAAGCAGGATATTTATTCGAGAATTGATCCGCAGGAAGCGCCGATTGGAGGGCCATACCCGAATCCTGTTAATATCGAAAACGAAAATGGAAAAAGATTATTTGAAATTGCTAATGAGGTACCCGGAGTAAAACTTCCCGCAGTATGGTTGCCGCATGGCGTTTTGGGAATTTCATTGTCGGATATATTTACTGATTCTACAAAAGGAAAATTCGGTCCGTTTTCTGGCCAGGTATTTATTGGTGATATGGGGCAAAGCCGTATCAGCAGGGTGTTCCTTGAAAAAATAAATGGTGTTTATCAGGGCGCCGCCATTGATTTCAGGAGTGGATTTGAATCAGGTGTATTGCGTATGAGCTGGGGCAGGAATGGTGAACTATATATTGGCCAAACAAACAGGGGGTGGGGCTCGTCTGGTAAAGAACCTTATGGATTACAGATATTAAAATGGACCGGTAAGATTCCGTTTGAAATGAAAGCTGTTCGCGCGATGCCTGATGGATTTGATATTGAATTTACTGGGCCAGTGGATAAAGTTTCTGCTGCTGATATTAACTCTTATGCAGTAATGCATTTTATTTATAAATATCATCCTGCTTATGGCAGCCCTGTTGTTGATGATGGTGTATCGCCAGTTAAGGCGGCAATTGTTTCAGCAGATAAAATGCATGTGAGACTTGTTGTGGATAGTTTAAAAAGATATTTAATTCATGAAATAAAACTTGCCGGTGTAAAAGATGAATCCGGAAAGTCATTATTACACAATACTGCTTATTATACATTAAACGAAATTCCTGAAGGGAATAAGGTAGCCTTAACTCCTGCCATGGATCACTCTTCGCATAAAACGGAAATGCCAGTTGTAAAAACTCCTCCACAGGCTAGCCCAAAAAGGATCACTAAAATGCCTGCAGATTGGAACAAACCCGATCAGGTTATTGTAGTGGGTACATTACCAGGTTTAAAATTTGATAAACAAAAAATTACTGTAAAGGCTGGAAGCAATATAAAACTGACATTTCAGAATAAGGACGACATGATGCATAATCTGGTGGTGGTTATGCCCGGAACAGCTACCCAGGTAGGAGAGCAGGCGCTGAATTTAGGTGTGCAGGCCAGTAAATTAAATTATATACCAGCCTCTAAAAATGTGTTGTTTCATACTAAAGTATTAACCGCAAATACAAGCGAAACAATATATTTTACCGCTCCATCAAAACCCGGTAATTATACTTTTGTGTGTACTTACCCCGGTCATTATTTGATAATGCAGGGAACGTTGGAGGTGGTTAAATAATTATTCGGCATTAGCTTTAGCTACTTTGTCCTGCCAGAACATCCTGGCAGCATCTATATATTTAAATATTTCAGCTTTTTGCTCTTCTGTATCTGCTTTGATCATTTTTTCCCTGTCGTTAGTCCAGTCGAGGAAAAATTGTGCAGCCGATCTGCTTATATATTGTTTATCGTTCCCGATCTCAACATAATAAGGGGCTGTTGACGCAAACCGAAAATTGCCCGGTGTTTTGGTAATAACGCGAACAAGGAACCATCCACTTTTATCAAAGTTTATATTTTCAGATAATTTATCTCTTTTTAATTTATTGCCGCTGATGGTTTTGGAGACAACACCATTTTTAATTATTTCAACCACATCGATACTGTCGCGGCTATATATATTTAAATTTATTTTAATTTTTAAAGATTTATTGCTGTTAAAGACCTCGCCAGGATATTTATTATTGGCTTTGCAGATCAATAATGGACCATTCGTTACAAATAACTTTCCTTCTTTTGCCTTGTCGAACCAGTTGTTATAATTGAAATCATTTTCAACGTAAACATACATCCTGTTATATCCCACAGGGTTCATTAAAACGCCCGAAGCGCTTCCGGCAGATGGAATAATTCTCATACCTGAATTTAGTACCCGGTAGTATATGTCCTGTGTCCAGTAGCCGTTTCCCATAGGTGAAGGATATTTTGAGACATCCCTGGCTCTACCCCATGCTTCGCCTTCAAACACGCCGTTACGGTTCATGTGATTATGTGCGATGCCTATTGAGTTTATTTTTCCTGTTGCTAATAATATAGGCATATCCCACCAGAAGGGTTTTTCAAGATCCACCCAGTACTTTTTGCCATATTCTTTTTCTACTCTCTCAATCGATCCGGCGAGAGGGGGATATTCCGGTTTTGGATCACGACTAAAGTCAACCGGCTTCGAAGTGTTTAATACTAATATGGCACCACCGTTTCTTTCATCTTCCGATCCTGTTGTTGTATAGTATCGATCAGTATCAAAACTCTTTGGGGAACCGTCATACACCGAATCAGGTTTCACGTTATAATGCTGGTTCCAGGAAGTAATTACCGGTGCGATATGCAGGTCGCCGGCCTGCATTAAACGTTCAACATGTTCTAATTTCCTGTGTACATGCAGTTCGCCCGACCACCAGTTGATCTTTTTTAAATCAATGATCCTTTCCAGTTCAGGATTAACTGCCAGATCTTTATTATTTACTTCAAAATCCCCTTTACAAAGAAAATACTCGGGACCTCTGTCGATTTCGTATTGGTACTTTCCGTCAGGAAGTTTAATATCGAATTCGCCATTTGAGGAATAATCAGGGTATGTTTTACCGAAAAAAGTTTTCCAGGAATAAGTAGAATCGGCCATAAAAAAGTCTCCGTTCGCATCCGTGATCCTCACATTACATGGCGTTATAATCCCTTTTTCAGTAATTCTGAAGTGAACAGTCGCCTGTTCGTTTTGCGAATAAGCAGAAAATACTGAAAATAACAATATCGCAATCATTGATCCGCATCTTAGCATATAACAGGTGTATTTCTGCGAATATAAGCACTGCCTGCCGATATAGGCCAGAGCAGGGGGGTGAAGGCATTTCAAAAGTATTAGTTGCGGTTTGTACCGACAATCGGTTGTGTCAAATCGCATTTTACAGGACGAAATGATAAAAGAAGGGGAAAGTAAGATGCTGATTAACAAGGATTTATTATAATGACTGAGGGGGTATATTTTAATAACGCTGGTGGATTTTTACCAGGGAAGTCTAATAATCGGCTTTTTTCGTATTAATTATGAAAAAGAATGATATGATTCTAAGCCCTGAACATTGTTTATGATCAAGATTTTGTTAAGAAAATAAATTGATGGCGCACGATATTACAAAATGATGTAACTTGCTTCCTTTCATAGGATAAGG
>CAYLVR010000058.1:0-17792 GCA_964387165.1 uncultured Chitinophagaceae bacterium
ATGCTTCATCAATATTGGTGAGATCGAGAGAGATTTGAACAATTGCCTTCATTTATTTAATTATTAATTTAACGTGTACATATAACTCGATACGGTCACAGACTGGTCATCGGTTAAATATGCATAACAGGTAATATTCTTTCTGATGATTTCAGACGATACCAAAACGCCGTACACATTTCTTTTTTCTTTATTCGCCAGGAGAGGTTTCCATACCCTTTCCGGCCATTTTTCATTTTGCTCACTATAGTACAGTATAACAGAATCGGCTTTAATATTGCCAGGTGTATTTATTTTAATTGATATTTTCTTATCACCATTTTTTAACGATTTTATTTTTGAGATGTTCACTTTGCCGAAAGCATTCCCCGTGTTTTTTAAATAATAATCAAAAAATAATTGTTGCATTAATGGGCCTGCTGGGGTTTGTTTATGATTAAAATTCGGGCCCCATGTATGGTTCTTATTTTTTGGAACATCCTTTAATGTTGCGGTAACGGCACCGGGCCAGAAGAAATCATCATTGGATGCCGCATCAAGAAAGTAATTGGCTTTTATAGCATTTGCCCGTCTTCCCGCATCTATATATTGCAACCATATATTGCGCTCTGTTTCGGGCATTTTCTTAATATATTCTTTCCATCTTGAACCTTCATCATAATATCCACAACCAAAAACTGCGTACGCTGCTCTGACTTTATCACCGAGCAGTCCTGCAAGCATTGTGGTCGAATAACCACCCCAGGAATACCCCGTTACACCAATACGTTTAACTATCACATTGGGATGGGCGTAAAGCATATTAAATGCTTCTAAGGCGGCTATAATGGCATCAGCGATAACGCTTTTGTCTGCGCCTTCTTTAACATTAAACCGCGCGTTTTTTTCTGTCTTCATCCTTGCTTTCCATGGTCCCTCAGAATGAACAGCTTTTTCCACGTTACATATTCCCGGGAGATCGAGTGCCACTGCAATAAATCCATTGGCTGCATATTTTTGTACCTGTGATAGTAGTTCATCGGCACAGCTACCACCGCCATGTAGAAACAGCAATCCCGGATAATTTCCTTTTTGCTGAGGATAAGCTATTATACTGTATATTTTATTTGACCCATTACGTGAATTAAATACCAGTTTTTTGGTAATAATAGCTGCATTTCCTTCCCCTGAATCTTCATGGCTGATAATTTTATTTATTGCAGGAACAGTCTTTAAATATGCTGCAAACGGGTCGATGCCTGGCTGGGTTCTTGCACTTGATAAAAAACAAAATAAAGCCAGTGTAACAACAAAATATCTGCTACCCTTCATATAAATAATATTATACACTTTACCTGCTGAAATTACCTGATTGCCTTACAACATTATTTCTGCATCCATTACTAAACACAGCCAGTTTTTTTACTCCCGAAAAATCATTGTTCATTAGCTTGATTCCTGAAGTGTTTTCTCCTTCCAGTTTAAGAAATAATGGAACCGGGTCTACTGACGAATATCCGGAAACAGTAATATTAGTAGACTGAATAAATCTTAATAGAGCCTGATTTTCCAAAGGCTGATCTGCATTAAAACCATTAAGCGTTACATTATGACAATCATCCATAACGATGGCAGGTCTTGCATCAGGTGCATTTAATAACAGGCGAATATTATCAATAACAATATTTTTTGCATGCCGGATATAAAATCCATAGGCAGGCAAACTATAACCGAACATCATATTTTCGGGATATGCTGCTTCTTTTTCGGGAACAGTATCTGTCGCTTCTTTTAACGTTCCTCCTCCTGCATTTTTAAATATCACATCTCTTATCGTAATATTTTCAGCATAACTTCCCGGAACACCATTAATGGAAGAAGACATCATGCTCTGGTTTGTAGCAGTAATATTACTGATCATTACATTTTTAAGTGTACCTCTTCCTGCGCGATTACCTAACCTGATAAACAGGGGAGTGAGTACACCTGTCATGGTGATATTATTAATAACTACCTGGTCCATAGAGCCTCCATCAACAACTTCCAGTGCAATACCTGATATTACCACTGAGTCATTGGTAACGCCTTTCACTTTCCCCCAACTGCGATGATCAACGTTTGTGGGCTGACGGATCACGCAATTGGAGATGGCTACATTTCTGAAAACGCCCTTGCTACCTGTTCCGAATTTAATGGCATTGCAATTGGTAGAAATAATGCAGTTATTGATCGATATATTTTCTACAAGATATCTTGTGTCGCCGCTTTTGATAACAATTGCGTCGTCTTCGCAGTCGATAATACAATCTGAGATTACCACGTTTCGCGAATTATCGATATCTATCCCGTCATTATTTTCATTGGTATATGATTGAATGCGGATACCCTGTATGATCACCCCTTCACTTTTGGATATATGCAGTACCCAGGTAGAAGAATTTTTTAATGTGATATCTCTTACATTAATATTCTTGCAGTACTCGAATAGGATATTTCGATGACGGTTGCTTCCTTTCGGGAAATTCCTGAGGGTTCCCTGTCCATCAATAACCCCTTCACCTGTAATAGAAATGTTTTCGGCGTTATCAGCAAATATCAGTGCCCTGTTAAATGCTCCATTTTCAGTGCTTCCCAGTATTACTCCATTCTTTTGAATAAATAATTCAATATTACTGCACAAATAAATAGTGCCGGTTAGGAAACTACCAAATGGAACAGTCACCCTTCCACCACCAGTGGAATCGCAAAAATCTATTGCTCTCTGGATGGCTGCTGTATTTATTGTTTTTCCATCGGGCAGCGCCCCAAAATCGAGGATGTTAACATCCTTTGCCTGGGTACTGATTACCGACAGGCAAAGGATGAACAATAAAGTTATTTTCATTCAGCTAATTTTTAATAATATCCCTTGTTCTGATAATAAAGCCCTTTTTTAATATCTATTTCACTCTGGGGAATTGGGTAGATCAAATGGTCTGCAGTTATGGGGTATGTCATTTGATCGTTAAGGTTTACTGTAGGTATCCAGGCGTTTATAATATCCAGTGCTTTTCCACTGCGAACGATATCGTGCCATCGTAATCCCTCGCCTAAAAATTCCCTTCTTCTTTCTTCCAGTAAAAAATCAAGTGTTACATCTGTTACAGGATCTACATGCGCGCGGGCGCGAACAGCATTTACGATATCATCTACTTCTGTCTGGGTGCCCGAAGCCCCCTGAAGTATGCATTCAGCTTTCATTAATAATACATCAGTGAACCTTAACACAGGAAAATCTGTTCCGAAATCATCGCGGAAAACGCCCCATGTAGCATTGTCGGCGCTGGCAAATTTTACGCATGTTGGATTGTCTGCAATTAGTACACCCTGCGATGTATATTCCAGCACAACATTATTATCAAGCCTTATATCATCTTCTCCATATGAATTAATTAATTGACGGGCTACAGAATTACGGTCGCCTGACCCCTGAAATGGAAGATTTACAGAATTCCACCATGTGGTGCCCGTAAGCACTGTAGGATATGATGCACCTACACCCGCGCCGCTTTTAAATTGAATAGCGAAAATTATTTCTTTGTTATTTTCATTATAGAAACTGAAGATTGAAGGATAGTCTGATAGCATTTCATAAGGCCCTGCAATAATTTCATTCAGCAGGTCAAGAGCTTTCTGGTATTCATTTGTTCCAAGGCAGGGGCCGTCAGGATTAATTTTAGGCCCCGAGCGTGTAAGATATACTCTGGCCAGAATACCTTTTGCTGCATACGATGTTGCATAACCTGTTTCTTTTGCAGGATATGAATCAGGTAATAAATTGATCGCATCTTCCAGGTCAGCAATAATAAAATCATAAATGTCTTCAACCGGAACTCTTCCATTTTCCAGTACTTCAGTGGGAGTTAGCGGTTTTTTGTTTAATGGAAGCGGTCCAAACCATTTTAATGCATCGAAATAATAAAATGCACGAAGAAATTTTGCCTGACCTTCTATACGCTTTCTGTCTGCTTCATCAGGTACAACTGTCTCATTTAACCTGTCGAGTAATGTATTTGCTTTCATTATTCCCCTGAAATCGACATTCCATGCATCTTCAACATAGGTATTAATAGCAAGTGATAATTGGAACCTGCTGATATTGCTATTCATCTGATCGGATGAAGCCTGCACATAAATATTATCTGACCGAACTTCGGAGAGCCGGAGTTGAGAATTGGGATAAAATCTAAGCGTGCTGTATATGCCATTAATAGCCTTTTCAAAATCTTTAGTGTCGCGATAAAATCCCTCTACGCTGGCCACAGAAAGCGGGACCTGGTCGAGTTGTTTTGTGCAGGAAAAAAACTGCACTGTTATAATTATAAATAATAATAGCTTTTTCATCAGTTTGTTTTTTGATCTTTTATTTTCCTGCTGTGTGTTGCCAAAGGCTCTGCCTGCGGCACTAGGGAACTTACCATGTAAAACTTTTGATTCCGCTGTGTGTTAATGAAAATTTTTATATGGATGTTTCATTTCGCAGGTTGTTATAGATTATTTGAAAGTGAAATTGGCTCCGAAAGTCATTGAGCGTGGTAATGGCCCGCCACCATAATCATCTCCCTGGTTATTCATGGCTTCAGGATTATACCCGCCGTAATATTTGTCTTTACCAAACCAGTTTTCTGCTGTTGCATATACTCTGATACTGTTAAATACAGGGAATTTTACTGCCTTTCCTAAATCGTAACCAAGTGTAATATTTCTTATTCTCCAGTAATCACTTGAATACATCCAGTTGGTATTTTTAATTGAGCCGTACGTAGCATATAATTTTCCTTTTAATCCGGCTCCCGGATCTTCGGGAGAGCGCCAATGATCTCTCCAGGCGCCAATTTTTTGTCCCGCGCCACCAATATCCATCGCTCTTCCCCATGTAGAATAAATCTTTCCACCCTGCTGACCCTGCACAAGAATATTGAGGTCAAATCCTTTAAAACTAAATGTGTTGGAGAATCCCCAGATGTAATCAGGATTAGGATGACCAGAATAAACGCGATCTTCAGCAGTAATAATTCCATCTTTTTGGTCAGGTATTCCATCGCCATTTGTGTCGATAGTGAACTGGTCGATAAATCTTGGATCTCCTGCTGTCTGTGATCCATAACGTGCGGCGCCATCATCGATATCTTTTTGAGTAAGGATACCATCCTGTTGTACCAGATATAAACCGTACATAGGATATCCCACCATAAGCACATTATGAGTGAGGTCGAAATCACCACCATAAATTGGTGTATTATTTGGGCCTAATGCTTTAACTGTATTGGTATTAAAGCTTAGGTTCACATTTGTGTTCCATTTAAACTGACCCGTAAGATTGCGAGTATTGATTTCCAGTTCCCATCCTTTGTTTAATACCTCTCCAATATTTGTGAGGGCAGTAGTGAAACCTGATGCGGCCGGGATCGGAATATTCAACAGCATATTTGTTGTTCTTCTTGTATAATAATCGAATGATCCATGTATCCTGTTGGAAAACAGGCCATAATCGAAACCAATGTTAATTGTTTCTGATTCTTCCCAGCTTAACTCAGAATTAGGAAAATTACCAGGCGATTGTCCCGCTACAACATTTCCACCGATAACATAATTAGTGCTTGATAATAAGCTGATATGCCCATAATCATTTACGAGGCTGTTGTTTCCTAAAATACCCCAGCTTCCCCGGAACTTTAATTCACTAAGAAAGTCTATTCCCGACATGAATTTTTCTTCTGAAATTCTCCAGCCTATTGATGCTGAAGGGAACACGCCCCATTTTGTGTCATGGCCAAATCTTGACGAGCCATCGCGCCTGATGCTTGCTGCCAGCAAATATTTTTCGTTAAGATTATAATTGATCCTTCCGAAATATGACAGTAATACATTTTTTGATTCGTATGTATTTGTTTGTGCGGCATTAATACCAATTGCGTCGTTCAGCGTGGTAATATATTCACTTCCAAATCCACCCGTTGCGGTAATCCGGCTGCTGGCAAATGTATTCGTGCTGTTAGAAAACCCGGCAACTGCTGATATATCATGTATGCCAGCAATTTTCGTTTTGTAAGAAAGAGTATTCTCGTTAACAAAGGTTTGTTTACGATATGAACTAAATGAACCTTCTGCCTGCCTGTTTGCAGGTGAGGTTCCACTTATCGGTGCAGGTAAATAAAATTTATAGGTTTGATCGGTATTGTCAAAATTCAGTGTTGTTTTTGCAACGAGATTAGGAATAAATTCATAACCTGCGTAGACGGTGGCGAGTGTGCGGAAAGTTTTTTTAATATCAGTTGTTTGTTTTAGTCTTGTGATCATACTGGCCCTGTTACTTCCATAACCCCAAATCGAGGATTCTCTGTCGCCAACATTAATATCTTCTATTGGAATATCCGCTTCAATAACCGGCATTAATCCTACTGCGCGAAACAATGGTCCGTCTTTACTTTCTGCACCAATACCTGCTTCCACACCGGGGTTGTTTCCTATAGAATATGAAGGAGCAAGATTAATTCCTGCGGTAAACTTTTCATTGGGTTTAATTTCAACATTTGCCCTGGCAGCATAACGTTTATAATCAACGCCAAGCATGTATCCCTGCTGACCCAAATAATCGCCCGACATAAAATATTTAACTGAATTGGTACCACCACTTGCAGATAACTGGTAATTACTTACCTGTCCTTTACGGAATATTTCATCCTGCCAGTCAACGAATTTTAACCCGGGATGTCCTGGTTCTGTGGTCCTTGGATCATACATCGTAGCCAACTCGAATTTTCCTACTTTCTGAATACGTGTAGCAAGATCATCGGTAATTAACCTGTTCTGATTTCCTGGATCACGAAGTATATAAAGGGTATTCCTGTATTCAACATTTTGTTCTATCCACTCTTCAGGTGAAAGAACATCCATTTTACGGGAGCGCTCATTCCATCCGCTGAAAGTATTAAAACTAATAGAAGGTTTACCTGATTGCCCTTTTTTTGTTGTTATTAATACAACCCCATTTGCTGCACGTGATCCATATATTGAAGCTGCACTTGCGTCTTTCAATACCTGGATAGATTCAATGTCATTTGGATTAATATTATCGAGTGGATTTCCTGATGCATAGGTTCCGCTTCTGCCGTTTACTATACTGGTAGAAGAAATTTCCAGTGGAAAACCATCAATTACATATAAAGGCTCGCTACCTGCACTTATGGAACCTGAACCACGAATCTGTATGCTCATACCATTGCCGGGAATGCTATTGGTTTGCACAACACGTACGCCGGCCAGTTGGCCGATCATTGCCTGGTCAACTCTTGTAATTGGCCGTTCCTTTAAATTTTTCGCATCGAATTTAGAAACGGCGCCGGTAATATCTCCTCTTTTCTGTGTTCCATATCCCACCACTACCACATCATTCATTTCTGATTGTTCAGCACTAAGAGTAATGTTACCTATCCTTCCAGACTTTGATATTTTAATTTCTTTATTTTCAAAACCTACATAAGAAATGACCAACGTACCCCCAGGGGCATCAAGCAACATCTTAAAATCCCCATTTTCTCCTGTTGAAACTCCTTTATCGGAACCCTTTAGTTTAACCGAAGCGCCGATAAGAGGATTTCCCTCTCCGTCAGTTATTTTACCATCAATTTCAATTGGAGGAGGGGGTAGAGGCGTTTCATTTATTACGCCTGTGCTGTTGACAAAGGTTTTCTTTTTGACTACAATGGCCTTATCAATAATATTGTAGGTCAGTGGAAGATTCCTGAACAGGATACCCAGCGTTTCTTCGATTGTGGCGTTCTGCACACGTACATCCATTTTAGGTACATTATGCAGCAGTTCGATCTGGTAGAAAAAATCGTAGCTGGTTTGTTTGTTGATCTCTTTAAAAACGCTTTCGATAGAGGCGTTCTTCAAAGAAAGTGAGATCTTCTGAGAGAAACTCCTGGCGTTTAGCTGAAGGCAGGCTGCGATCAATAAAACAATCGTCAGTTTCATAATCAGTAGCGTTTTGGCAAGTAATGTTCCGGGAGTAAATAGTCCCTGACGAACAACGTTTGATTTCATACATTTGCAATGTTCGGGTTAAAAAATAGCAGTCATTCAAGCGATTGTGTAATCTTTGATCCGGATAATTTTCCGGGAGTGCCGCAAACACTCCTGGTTTTTTTTCCAGGTCATTTGTTAAGTTAAAACGATCATCCCGTGATCAGGTTTCTTTTTTTCTGGTCATAATACAATTAGTTTTTTTCCTTCAATATTAAAATGCAGCCCGCTTTCTTCCAGTATTTTTAACACTGTTTGAAGATCACTGGACCTGCTAACGATACCATTATAATGCCCCTGTGGTATTTTTCCTGCGTAACTGATTTCGACATCATACCATTTACTGATTTTTTTCATAATGCTTACGATGTCATCACCATTAAACTGAAATAAACCATTTTTCCACGCCATCACTGCATCAAGATCTGCTTCATGCACAGTTAGTTCTTCTGTCTTAATATTCCATCCTGCCTGCTGCCCTGGCTTAAGAATTTTTGCATCTGAATTGCTTTTTGCATTTGGCTTAGCTACTTTTACCGCACCTTGCAATAATGTTATTTTAATTGCATCTTCGTCCGTATAACCGCTTACGTTAAAATTCGTTCCCAGTACTTCAGTAACAGTGCCACTTACATTTACTGAAAACTTCCTGTTTTTATCAGTTATCACTTCAAAATATGCCTCGCCGCTAATGGTTACGTTTCTTTGTTTATTATTAAATACAACAGGATATTTAATGGTAGATTCTGCATTTAACCAAACTCTGCTGCCATCGGGCAATCTTAATTTATACTGTCCTCCTTTTGGGGTGGACATTGTATTATATATTTCTTCGCTGTTATTATTATGATGTGTTTGCGAGCCATTGGATGCGTCGTAAATCAACTCCCCATTTCTTTTGATGATATTATTATTGCCTTCTGTAGCAAGTTTCCCATTGAAGGTATCATCAAGCACTATAGTGCTGCCATCGGCAAGGGTGAGGATAGCTTTTTGTCCGCCTGGTTTAATAATATTCGTTGCTGTATCATTTGTAAAAGCCAGTATACTTTTATCAGTTCGGGGAGTATTTGAATAATAATAAATTCCGGCTGTTAATATGATAACGGCCGCTGCGGCAATGCGTTGCCAGTATTTCTGAAAGAAATGTATTTTAGGTGGGGAAAGAATTTCGTCAGCCTGATTTTTAGTAAGGATATCTTTGAGAACATCCTGTTCTGATAGCAGATCGAACTTCATTTGTTCATTTTCGGGTTGTTGCATCCATTTATTATGCAATTCCGCTTCGATACTTTTCCTGTATTTTTCTTCTGAAATGATATTGAATAATTCATCAAGCTCTGCTTTTGAAGCAGTGTGATTTAAATAGCGTTCAAGTAAAAATGACAGGCGTTGTTGCATATGTTGGTTTGTAGGTTCACAGAAACAGGTCATAATAAAGACAGGTCTCGTGAACACAAAAGGGGGAGGAAGAAAAAAAATTATATTCCGCCAGCCAGAACAAGGAAAATAAGGGAGCGGCTGTTCAACAACGCCGTTAAGGATTGTGTTGCTGCCTGCAGATGGGTTTTAACGGTTTCCCTTGAAATACCGAGCCGCGCTGAAATTTCATTGTAAGTATAACAATGTCTTCTATTTAATAACCATATTTCACGCTGCCGCGGAGTTAATTGATTAAGAACGTTTTCCATGATATTCTCTACCGATTCTTCATTAATCGGAATTGAATCTTCAACAGGCTGCAATTCGGCGAATCTGCGCTGTATTTTCCAGTAAACGGCGATTCTTTGCAGCTCGTTTAATGCATGATTGCGCGCCATCACGAACAAATAACTTTGGAAATTATTAATGGTATGCAGATCGGCCCTGTTTTCCCAAACTTTAGTAAATATGTCCTGCACTATTTCTTCAGACACCTGTTGGGATTTTGCAACTTTGAAAATATACGCCATCAGCCGAGGGTACCACATATGAAATAGACTTGCAAAAGCTATTTCGTTGCCTTCTGCAATGCTTTGCAGTAGTTCTTTTTCGCTATAATGTTCGTCGGCGTTCAAAATTGAATAATTGATAGAATTGGTAAAGTGCGATTGTAAATTACAATAAACAATTTTAGCCGCCAGCTTTTTAGCTGCCGGAAAAATTATTTTTATATTAAGTTCTTCTTATCTTTAGCCTCAATAGGGAACATTCCGCAATCAGGCAGCGTACTTTCCGGATATATCTGTCCGATATGTTCTATCTCCCCACTCCGGTTATTTATATTAATGATTTGTTTCATTAATTGTATTTATTATTCACGGATCACACATAATTAATTCATTTACACAACTATTGTATGGATACTCTCCAGATTAAAACACGTCCCAAATCGTATGACGTTATAATTGTAGGAAGCGGAGCCGGTGGAGGAATGGCCACTTATATTCTCGCCAATGCCGGGCTAAAAGTATGCCTGGTAGAAGCGGGTCCCATGTGGGATCCTGCAATTCATGCCGCCCAACTTAAAAATCCCTGGGAATCTCCCCGTAGAGGTGCAAGTACAAGATTTCGTCCTTTCGGAGATTTTGATGGCTGCTACTGGGGCTGGGAAGTAGAAGGTGAACCTTTTACACATGCCGAAGGAACAAAATGGGATTGGTTCCGATCGAGAATGATTGGCGGACGTACAAATCACTGGGGAAGGATCTCTTTGCGTTTTGGACCGCATGATTTCAAAAGAAGAAGTATTGATGGCCTTGGTGCAGATTGGCCAATTGGATATGAGGACGTAAAGCCTTATTATGATAAGATAGATAAGCTGCTGGGTATTTTCGGAACCAATGAAGGGCTACCCAATGATCCCGATGGTTTTTTTCTTCCTCCCCCTAAACCAAGGCTCCACGAATTATTTATTAAGAAGGCAGCAACGGGAATTGGAATTCCGGTAATTCCTTCAAGACTATCCATTCTTACAAAACCCATAAATAAAGAACGGGGCGCCTGCTTTTATTGCCATCAATGCGGTAGAGGTTGCAAGGCTTATGCTGATTTTTCTTCTTCCTCTGTATTAATAAAACCCGCAATGGCAACAGGTAATGTTGATGTTATTACTAACGCCATGGCGCGTGAGGTAATTACAAACAAGGAGGGGCTTGCCGTTGGGGTGTCGTTTGTTGATAAACTTGATTTACAGGAATACCAGGTAAATGGAAAAATTGTAATTCTGGCCGCAAGTGCCTGTGAAACTGCACGGCTAATGCTTAATTCGAAATCGAGCGTTCATCCGCAGGGGTTAGGAAATTCAAGTGGAGTAGTAGGAAAATACCTGCATGATTCTACCGGAGCGTCTATGAGTGGTGTGGTCCCTACATTATTTAATCGTAAACGATATAATGAAGATGGAGTGGGTGGGCTGCATGTTTATACTCCCTGGTGGCTGGATAATAAAAAACTCGATTTTCCGCGGGGATACCATATAGAATATGGTGGTGGTATGAATATGCCGATATATGGATTTAACTGGGGGATTGAAAACATCAATGGAAAATTTCCCGTTAATGGTGTGCAGAAAGAAGCTGGTGGATATGGTAAATCGTTAAAAGAAGATATCAGATTTTTTTATGGCGCTCAAATTGGACTTGCAGGCAGGGGAGAATCTGTTCCAAGAATAGATAATTATTGTGAGATCGATCCTAAAGTGGTTGATAAATTCGGTATTCCAGCATTGAGGTTTAATGTAACGCATTCAGATCATGAAATAAAACAGGCTAAACATATGAAAGAAACTTTCAAAGAGATCTTTCATAATATGGGTGCCATCATTACTTCTGGTGAAAATGATAATGAAAAGAACAATTGGGGATTGCAGAATCCTGGTTCGGTAATTCATGAAGGAGGAACAGCAAGAATGGGAGATGATCCTAAAACTTCTGCATTAAATAAATGGAGCCAGGCGCATGATTGCAAAAATGTTTTCTGCGTGGACGGCAGCCAGTTTACTTCGCAGGCCGATAAAAATCTGACATGGACAATTCTTGCATTGTCGATGCGTGCCAGCGAATATATTGTTGATGAATTGAAAAAGCAAAATATTTAAACCTGGGTAGTGTATTAGTTTGAAACGGGGAGCAAGCACCTTGGGAGGCTTCCCAGAATAAAAAATTATAAGAGATTTTAAAAAAGTGTTTTTATGGACAGAAGAAAATCGATTAAATCACTTGTTGTAGGAGGTTTATCTGCAGGCGTTTTGTTGCAGTCCTGCGATAATAAAAATTCCAAAGAAGTAAATGCAAAGAATACTATTGCACCTTCTGAAGTGGATCGTATGCCCGAAGAACTGGTGTACAACAATAAATTAAACGAGGAACGTTTTTTTGATGAACATCAAATGGCTACGATAACATTGCTGGCAGATATTATTATTCCTGATGATGAAATCAGCGCCAGCGCTTCTGAAGCGGGTGTTCCTGAATTTATAGAATTTATTGTAAAAGATAAGCCGGAAAATAAAACACCTATGCAGGGCGGACTACGCTGGCTGGACATGCAGAGCTTAAAATTATATAACAAAGCATTTGTTAATTGTTCTGCTGAACAACGCTTACAACTTATCGATGAAATTGCATATCCCGGGAAAATAAAACCAGGATATGAGCAGGGTGCCGGATTTTTCTCACTGATGCGAAATCTTACTGTAAGTGGTTTTTATACTTCTAAAATTGGTTTCATGGATATCGGTTATGTAGGTAATACTCCTAATCAATGGAATGGGGTGCCGGCAGGTGTGCTTAAACAATATAATCTTGCTTACACCGAAAAGGAATTAAATGAATGTGTAACCTTTTAATTAACCTATAATTTATTTATAATGCCTAAACTGGCTGCTTTTCCCAAAGCCTATATGCATGCGCTTTGTAAGGATGGAACAATGACAGTAAAAGAATGGATTGATATTGCTGCAAAACTGGATATTGATGGACTTGAATGGTATGCGGGATTTATTGAAATGAACAATAAGAATGCCTGGCCCGAATTCAGAAAACAGGTGGAAGGTTATGGAAAAGTTATCCCGATGATGTGTTGTTCGCCCGACTTTACCCATCCTGATGCAAATTTTCGTGCACAACAAATTGCTAAGCAATGTGAGTGGATCGAGATGACATACGTGCTTGGTGGTTCTTATTGCAGAGTATTATCCGGTCAGCGGAGACCGGGTGTTAGCGAAGAAGAAGGATTAAAATATGCATCGGAATGTATTAAAGCGTGTTTACAATATGCGCAGGACCGGGGAGTTGTATTAATACTTGAAAATCATTATAAAGATGATTTTTGGGAATATCCTGAATTTGCGCAGCAAATGGATATTTTCTGCAAACTGGTCGCTATGATCGATCATCCTTTTTTTGGTGTTAACTATGATCCCAGTAATACTTTTCTTGCCGGAGAGGACCCACTTGAATTATTGAAAAAAGTTTCTCACAGGGTGGTGACTATGCATGCTAGCGACAGGTTCTTAAAATATGGCACCATTGAAGATTTAAAGAAAGAAGAGGGTGGTGCCGTTGGCTATGCAAAGCGATTGAGCCATGGGGAAATTGGTAAAGGACTAAATGATTACGATGCTATTTTTTCGGAATTGAAAAGAGTGGGTTTCGACGGATGGATAAGTATTGAAGACGGGGTAGATGGTATTGAACAGCTTGAAAGAAGCGTGAGTTTTGTACGTAATAAAATAAAACAATACTGGCCGTGATATTAAATGTTACCTGTTTTGTTTTGCTGCAGCTGCGGCTTCTTTTTTTCGCTGGATGGCTAATTTTACCAGGTATTTTTGCACGGATTTTAGCTGGCTCAGATTTTTACGTACAAGAGGAATAGCGGTAGTAATGGCCATTTTTAACTGAGTATTCATTGCTGCTTCCTTTGCCAGGATCAGCTCATCATATTTTGCCTGGTGCAGGATAAGCAGATTGGCAATCCATACAGAGTCGAATTCTCCCCCGGAAACGGTTGAAAGTTCCATGTTTATGGGGGTGGCTATACGCGGGCTTTTATCTGCCTGAACAGGTTGTTGTGTTGACTCACCGGTTCCGGCTGCCTGCAACTGTTCCATTGAATACAAGATTGCGCTGTGATCAGTTTCTACCTGTTCGGTCAATTCTCTTACACGTGCATCAGTTGCACGTTCACGCCCTTTTTGTGCAAGGAACACGATATCTTCATTATACCTGATATTGTCCGCGATAAATTTTTTATCATTCATCGCTGCTGCATTAGCAGATCTTTCAGGATCAATAACCTGTGCTCTTACTAAACCTGTAACAGCTATCAATCCCAACAATAAGAATATTTTCATCAGTATATTTTTAATCTTTCATTTGCCTGGCGTGCTTCGCCAAAGGCTTTGCCCGCGGCACGATAGGACTTGCCATGTAAAAACTTCACTTCTCTGTATGCTGAATGATAATTTTTACATAGACGTTTCACGGTATTAAATTTAATGAGTTAATTCGGGATATTCAAGTTAGAGGAAACACAAAATTGGTATGTGAAATTATTTGAAGGAATCAGGGTCAAATTGTTAGGGTATCAGTTCAGGTGTTATAAGACGCGAGCTGGGACTAGCTACCGTCTTTTCACCGCATAACTTCCAGAAAATACATTTCTATTTGGATGTTTTCACCTTGGCCGCATTTTACAGTGATGCTAGGTTTGCAGCCGATGGTAGGAAAATGGGAAAAGAAATATGATAAAGTAATGCGGGAAAACCTGGGCAGACCCAGTAAAGGTCTGCTTCGGCGATTACTGTCGATGGAAACTACCGAAGTAATACCATTGCCACCTATAACCAGGCAAACAATTATCGAGAGGGAAACTGATACAATAGTAATAATCAACGCAAAAAAAAGAAAACCTTTTATTCTGCACCTGGAATTTCAGAGCAGTAATGACCCGAGGATGGCTAAAAGAATGGCAGTATATGATTTTATGCTGTATTTAAAATACGCAATGGAAGTAGTGAGCGTAGTCATTTACACAGGATATAGGAAAATGAACATGAATAGTTCTGTATGCTTTTACGGAAATAAATATGCTTACCAGTTAATTGACATCAGGGAGATTGAGCCGGAATTATTTTTGCAATCTGAAAATCCCAAGGAAATTATATTTGCGATACTGGCAGGAGATAACCGTGGTGGCAGGGAATTGATAATAAATAAAATATTTACTAAATTGCGGCAGACGATTAGCTCTGAATCTGATCTGAGAAAAAGTTTGAAGGAATTGCAGATTCTTTCCAGTTTAAGAAGCAAAGAAATTCATAAAGCAGTAACCAAAAAGATAAAGCATATGCCAATAGTCGTTGATATGAGAAGAAATATTCTATTTCAGGAGGCTAAAAAAGAAGGGGAAGCCAGGGGCAAAGCTCAAGGTAAAGTTCAAGGCAAAGCAGAAGGAATAAAAATAGCTACAAACGAGAGGAACAAAGCTTTTGTACTTTATCTTTTACAACACACAGATCACACTATAAAACAGATTTCCAACCTGGTGAATGTTTCGGAGAAATTCGTTACAAGCATTAAAAACAACCTGCAGAAATAGAATTGGGCATGCCTCTTCTCTATGCATGTCATTCATTCTATCAGACCGAATATATTTATCAATTAATTGATATCGGGAATACTTATCTGGAATCCAGGCAGGTAATTAAAGCGTGCTTACAGATCGACAACAACGTAAAAAATATCTGTAGAAATATTTTAAGTACTTTTTCCGACATTTCCCAATGAATTGCGATCTTCATAGCACGCATTCCGGAATTACAGCTTGTCATACCTCCATGAGTGTGCATCAAACAGTATTATTGGAATATCACCTATAATTAAGTAAAATAAATATGACCGATTATATTCTTGAGGCGAGGGGTGTAACTAAATCATTTCCGGGAATCAGGGCTCTTGATGGGGTCAATTTTCAATTGAAGAAAGGTGCCGTACATGCGCTGATGGGAGAAAACGGAGCAGGTAAATCCACGTTAATGAAAATATTTATGGGTTTACATCTTCCAGATTCAGGGTCTCTGGTTTTTGACGGAAAAGCGGTCAGGTTTTCATCTGTGCACGAAGCTTTGAAGGCAGGCATTTCAATGATACACCAGGAATTGCTGCCTTTTCCAAATTTATCCGTTGCGGAAAATATATATATTGGTAAGGAGCCTACAACTATAATGAAGGGCTGGATCAATAAGCGTAAAATGAACAGTGATGCGGAAACATTATTGCAAAGCCTTGGTTCTTCTATAGATGCTAAAACACAGGTAGGATTATTGAATGTTGCTGAAATGCAAATAGTGGAAATAGCAAAGGCTATTAGCAATAAAACGCGTGTAATAATTATGGATGAACCGACCTCAGCCATTACCAGCACCGAGGCAGCGATGCTTTTCAAACTTATCAGGGAACTTAAAGGAAAAGGAATTGCTATTGTCTATATTTCACATAAGATGGACGAGATAATGGATATTGCAGATGAAATAACTGTAATGCGCGATGGTAAATATATTGGCACTTATGAGAAGAAGGATATGAACCGGAATAAACTCATATCCCTTATTGTAGGTAGAGATATTAATACCATATTTAATAAACCCAAAGTGTCTTTTGGTGAAGAGATTCTTGCTGTGAATGGTTTGACAGGAGAAAAATTCAAGAATATCAACTTTACCTTAAGAAGGGGCGAAATAATTGGTATTGCCGGGTTAATGGGAGCCGGGAGAACGGAAATTGTCAATGCGATTTTCGGTATGAACAACAGGTATAAAGGGGATATATATGTACATGGGAAAAAATCCGTTATTCGTTCGCCGAAACAGGCTATTCGTAACGGTATTGGTATGGTAAGTGAAGATAGAAAAATCACCGGGCTGGTGCCGGAACTTCCTGTAAAAGAAAATATCACACTTTCTTCATTACACAGGCCAGGACTATTTATTGACGCCAGGAAGGAAAAAAAGATTGTGGAGGAACAGGTGAAGAATTTTAAGATAAAAATATCTTCCTTAAAACAGAAGGTCAATTTGCTCAGTGGTGGAAATCAACAAAAAGTAGTACTTGCAAAAGTGCTGCTTAATAACCCTGATATTATTATTCTTGATGAGCCCACAAGAGGAATTGATATAGGGGCGAAAGCTGAAATATATAAGACGATATTTGAACTCGCTATTTCAGGAAAAGGAGTTTTGGTAATATCTTCGGAATTATCTGAAATACTTGGATTAAGCGACAGGATATTAGTTATATGCAATGGACAGATTACAAAAGAACTGAGTAGGGAAGAGGCCAGCCAGGAGTTAATTATGAAATATGCAATGATATGATCAAAACGGAAAAAACAGCAATAATTACCGCTGGTAGTCAGCAAAATAGTAAATGGCAAATTTCTCAGGATACATTCAGGAGATATGGAGTTTTTGCTGCATTCGTTTGCATATGTATTGCTGCATCAATAATGACACCGGCATTTTTTACCGTACAAAATATTGTTACTATCCTTAAGCAGGTTTCTATTAATGGAATATTAGCTATTGGAGTAAGCTTTGTAATTATAGCAGGAGGAATTGATCTTTCGTTAGGATCAGTAGTGGCATTGGCTGGTGTAGTTACCGCGTTATTTGCCCGTAACGAAGAGTTTTTGCTTATTATTCCTTTATTAGCCGGGTTGTTAACCGGAGCTACTACCGGAGTAGTTAATGGCTTGATAATTAC
>CAYLVR010000059.1:0-17791 GCA_964387165.1 uncultured Chitinophagaceae bacterium
GGTGGAACCCGGTGTTATAAAAATTAATGGAGGAGGAAGAACCCTTATGCCTGGGTTGATTGACGTTCATGTACACATGGTATTCGGCGCATTAACAATGCAGGACATGATGTCTTCTGATCTATCTGAAAACGTGATATTGGGAAAGGTGGGTGTTTCATCGGAAAAAATGCTTTTGCGGGGGTTCACAAGTATAAGAGATGCAGGAGGACCAATCTTTCCCTTAAAAGCCGCAATTGATGGGGGAAAAATAAAAGGTCCGCGAATCTGGCCTTCTGGCGCCACCATAAGCCAGACTGCCGGCCACGGGGATTTCAGAACACCTGCGGAACAATCCCGGCGCTTTTTTGGTGAAGCATCAAGAGCAGAAAAGTATGGCGCCACCTTTATAGCCGATGGCCGCGATGAAGTGTTAACAGCAGTGCGGGAAAACCTTCGTTTTGGTGCCAGCCAGATAAAGCTGATGGCCGGTGGCGGAACATCATCTGCATACGACCCGGTTGATGTTACACAATACACATTGGATGAAATGAAAGCTGCCGTAGAAGCAGCCTCCGACTGGGGCACTTATGTAACTGTACATGCCTACACGCCTAAGGCGGTGCAAAGAGCCATTGAGGCCGGGGTAAAGTGTATAGAACATGGCCAGCTTTTAGATGAAAAAACGCTACGATTGATGTCTCGAAAGAAAATCTGGCTGAGCCTTCAAAATCTAAGGGAAAATACAGCTGAAATGGACTCACTGAGAAAAGAAAAGCGTAAACCCGTTTTAGAAGGCCAGGAAAAAGTTTGGTCCATGGCGAAACGTTTGAAAATAAAACTGGCCTGGGGTACCGACTTTCTTTTTGAACCAGAGCTAAACGATCAACAAAATGCTTATATACTACACCTGCAGAAATGGTTCACAAACGGCGATATTTTGAAAATGCTAACTTACGATAATGCCCAGCTCTTACAACTGTCGGGGTTGAGAAGCCCATATCCCGGAAAATTAGGTATAGTGGAAGAAGGCGCATTGGCTGACCTGTTATTAGTAGATGGTGATCCGCTTAAAGATTTATCACTGGTTGCAGACCCGGAACGAAAATTTCTGGTGATCATAAAAAACGGAAAGGTGTATAAAAACTTACTGGAAGATCAATAAAGTGTTCGAAGAATCCCGTTGTTGTCTATTCATTTTTTATCTCTCGCAATCACTTCTCCGGCCCTTTGAAACGCAGTATCAATGTCACGGGTTACGTAACGTTTTCCTATCCTGAACAATAACCTCGATTTTTGAAATTCTTCCAGTACCGTAGGTTGCACGCCACTAACAATCATATGAATTTTGTCGTGCCTGCAAGTACGAAGTATATCCTTAATGATATGTATTCCCGTTCCATCTATTATAGGAACATTGTCCATACGTACAATAAGGACCTTTGGTTTGTCTGCGATGAGTTTAATAGCATCCCGGAATTTATATGCAGCGCCAAAAAATAACGGTCCGGATATCTCGAACACTTCTACTTCACTGAGAAAATTATAGCTGCTGACGATTTCGTTGCTGGTATTTTTTTCTTTCGGCAACAAACTCACATTGCTGCTCTGGATCATCCTGCGCATAAACAGCAAAACAGCCAGTAGCATTCCGATTTCGATGGCTACTGTCAGATCAAGGAATATCGTTAATAAAAAGGTAGTAAGCAATACCATTGCATCGCTCCTATCACCCCTGGCAATATCAATAAAGGTCCTGTATTCACTCATGTTATAGGCCACAACGAGTAATATGCCTGCCAGGCAGCTCATGGGGATCAGTACGGCCCATTTTCCCACCACTAACATGATAACCAGCAGTGTAACGCAATGAATGATGCCTGCTACTGGTGTTCGTCCGCCGTTCTTTACATTGGTGGCAGTGCGTGCTATTGCTCCCGTCGCTGGGATGCCACCGAAAAGCGCAGAAGCAATATTGGCACCTCCCTGTGCCACCAGCTCCATATTACTTTTATGATTTCCGCCAATCATTCCATCGGCAACTACTGCCGATAATAAACTTTCTATCGCGCATAAAATGGCAATGGTAAATGCAGGCTGAATTAAATTTTTAATAGTTGCCCAGTCGGCATAAGGAAGAACCGGGGAGGGTAATGAGGAAGGAATAGCTCCAAAACGGGAGCCTATTGTTTCAACAGGAAGATGTAATACATGTACAATTAGTGTTGCCAGCACAATCGCTATCAGGGATCCGGGAATAAGACGCGTGATTCTCGAAAAAAACACACTGATCAGGATAGTGGCTGTTCCTATTACAAGTGCATACCAGTTGATCGGCAAAAAATGATTAAAATATGACTGCCACTTTTCAACGAAATCTGCAGGAACAGTATCCATCGTCAATCCAAAAAGATCCCTGATCTGCGAGGAAAAAATAATAACTGCAATACCGGCGGTAAAACCAACGATCAGTGGATGCGGGATGAATTTGATAACACTGCCCAGCCTGGCAAATCCCATCAGTACCAGCACAACGCCGGCAATAAGCGTAGAAATAATCAAACCATTAATCCCGTATTGCTGAACAATACCATAAACAACAACAATAAACGCTCCCGTAGGTCCGCCAATTTGTACCCTGCTTCCCCCAAATGCTGATATAATGAACCCTGCGATAATTGCAGTGAACAATCCTTTCTCCGGCGAAACACCCGAGGCGATAGCAAAAGCAATGGCCAGAGGCAAGGCTACGATACCTACAATGATGCCTGCAACGGTATCCTGTTTGAACTGGTGGCTGCTGTAGTTTTTAAGGGTGTGTGCAAGTTTAGGGATAAACATATTATACTTTGATCCAGCACTTTAATAAGCCATCCAAATAAGTTTTCACTGTGTAATATGTTGATGGTATTTCTCCTTCAAGGCTATGAAAAGTAGCTATCCTTGTACCTATAGGCTTTTGTTCCAACTGTTTGTATAAATAGCGGTTATAATAATTATACAGCGATAATGAATACTCTAATGTATCGTCTATTTTATCTGTCCCTTCCAGATTTTCATAAAAGGAATTATAAAAATAGAAGTTGTCGAACTGCCGGAAATCAAGCTGTGTAAAATTGCCGTGAATAAAACAGGCATTAGAGAGCCTGAGTTTTTTATTACAGTTGATGGCCTCTTCAATCAGTCCTTCACGCTGTTCTACACCATAGAACATAGCGTCGGGCCGATGCTGTGCGGCTGCCAGGCAGAATTTACCGACCCCACTTCCGATATCGAGAACATGGACATCCTTCTGTGATGCAAGAAATTCTGCGGCGAACTTTGCTGCTACCAGCGGTGTCCAGTGTTTAGCGGCTTTGCCCTGGACCTTCAGAGGATATAAGTTATTAAAAGAATGGTCATCTTTGAACACGTCCTTCAAATTTTCAGAGCCCGGTCCCGATGAAATAAGGATATTTGATTGCTGCATCTTGCAAAGCTAACCTATAGATCCATCGGAAGCGGTAAACCTTATCATACCAAAAAGCGACTGTTATCACTTTTTGAAAAAAAAGCCAGGAAATCATGAGTATCAAAGACCTTTTTCCCATTGACAAATGGGATCTAAATAGCAGTTCTATTTTAACCGACCTTTCTGCGCACGATATTGAAATGCTGCAGGCGCACATGAGTAAAAAGATATATGAAAAGGGAGAAATTATTTTCAGGGAGGGTTCAGTTCCCGGAGGAATATTTTATATTCTCAGGGGGAAAGTAAAAAAATACAAAACAGATAAGGCAGGACGCGAACAGATCATCTATGTGGCCAATACAGGCGAATTGATCGGCTATCATGCACTGCTCGCAGAAGAACGTTATTTCGACTCTGCAGCAGCATTAGAGGAAAGTCTTGTTTCTTTTATCCCTAAAGAAGATTTTCAACTCGCTTTAGACAGTTCCCAGGTCTTATCGCGCAGGTTGCTGAAAACATTAAGTCATGAATTTTCTGTTTTTGCCAACAGTGTCGCCATGTTTGGGCAGCGTAGCGCGCGCGAACGCTTTGCCATGCAACTGGTTATCATGAGAGAAAAGTACAAACAGAATTTCCAGCCTGGCATGGCTGTCGAGATCAACATGTCAAGGGATGACCTGGCGAGACTGGTGGGCACTGCCAGAGAAAATATCATAAGGATGCTCAGCGATTTTAAAGCAGAGGGAATTCTGAAGACCAAAGGAAGAACCATTATTATCACTGATATCAACAAACTACTAAAGCTGACCAGTGCGGACTAATAAGGAATTAAGGTCTGCAGCATGAACAGCAAATAGGCCATGAGTTAGGAAAATCTATTGATATTAACATCCTAAATTCACAATCAGTTAGCCGAACCATTGGCTATTCTCTCATAAATTTTAGCAGCGCTATCGTAAATGATTTTTGCATCCTTGCGGTCCTTTTCACTAAATTGATCCGACTTCTTTTTCCAACACTGCTCCACAGCCTTTTTACACCATTCGGCACTCTGTTTTTCGTGGATAGGTTTGCCGTCGATATCTATAAATATTGGGTTGGAATGGGCACTTCCCCATATCCTGAGTGCAGCCCATACCGATCTGTTTGTGGTGTAATTAAATGTTACCTCATTTATTTTACCATCGGCCTCTATTACCAAAGTGTCCACTGGTTTTCCATTTACAATTAATTCAACCGGTACATTCCTGGATTCACCAATCCTCGACCATATAATATCCCAGTAGCTTCCTCCAAATTCAGTTGGCGGAGGTGGTCCCTTTTGAATATCAGGAAGTAACGCGGCTACTTTTGCGGTAATCTTCAGTTTACTTCTTCCATTCAATTTCAGTTGACTATTGTTGGTTCCTATTTCCTGGCCATTAATAGCGAAGTCCATAATATGCGCATTTCCTTCAGATACATAACTTCTACCTTCCTTTAAAGCAGCAAGATAATTGTCATAATTTGCCGGCTCATTCGATTTATAATAACTCCGGCTCAAGCCAACACGTCTGTCGGTGATGCAGGGAAAATCGGTTTCTCCGCTGATCCTGGTTTTGAAACCGCAGTTAAGGGTATGATACCACATATTGAGTTCCCACTTGGCAGGCGTATTACCAACGCTATAAATATCAACCGCATCCTGCGTTACAGTGACCACGTATTCATTGGCTCCGATTCCATCCATTTTAGGTGTGATATAATTGGGCAGGTCGTTGGTTGGTGTCATAGGTTCCAGTCCCCATCCGGAATGCGCATAACCTACTACTCCGCCCTGTTTTTTGGCCCATTTTAAAATGGGTAAAGTCCATGTTGGCCAATCCTCAACTTTTTTGGCACCGGGATAATCGTCTTCTTTTAATCCTAGCAACACAAGATGACCGGCATGAGAGGAAGGAAAACCGGACACTTCAACATCATAACGCAACAAATTATTTTTCTGGGAAACGACATCATCTTTACCAGTAAAATATTTTTTCTGATGATACCAGCTGGGACCCCAGGTTAAAACTGCAGAAATATTCAGATCTTCTCCTAAAGCCTGTCTGTACATGAATGCTGGCGGCACACCCTCTTCGGGGCTATCATAATGGGCACAACCTGCCGCATGAACGTGATGGTCGCCGCTGATCCATCCCAGCTTTGCCATATTTATCCATCTCTTAAGTGGAAATGAAAGTGTTATCGAATCTTTGTTTTCGGGAACAACTACATGTTGTTGCTGTGGGATGTATTCGGGGCCTCTCGAATAGAAAAATTCGTATTTCCCGGGAGCAAGATTCACTGATTCGCCCGTGAAACGGTAAATCTGTTTCTGGAAGAAAAAATCGGGGTACTCATCATACGCAGCCACCCTGCGCGAAGGAAGCGGGTAAAAACCTGATAATCTGCCTGGCTCTCTTTGAATACTATCGGTAATATAAAACGAAGCCATAGCGGGTTTACCGTCATCATCCCTGACATCCAGTTTTACCTTAACAGCCTTGTTAATGCTAAACAACACTGGTATCATGTGGCGGAAACCCACATCCTGCGTTCCTTCACCCACATTGAAGGCAATATCGGCCTCTCTTGCGCCGGCATCCTTGCTATAAATTTGCAAAACCACATATTCAAGTGGCAACCCGGATAATTCCGGCAACAGGGGTTTTTCTCTGTACATCTGCATATCGAGGAACCGTTGTTCAACCTCACTTTTCGCAATCACATTGCTTTGAACAACCGCGTGCCCACCATCTGAAAGATGTGTAGGAAGTATCGATTTACTACTAAACGGATTTAATTTTGCGGTAACACCTGCCTGGTTATGCACTTTCACAAGAAAGCTGGTCCAGCCGCCCTGTGTTAACCTTGCACGTGCCCGCCCACGCTCAACACTTACCCTCGCTTCGGGATTAATGCTTACTATAGCCAGACAATACGGGTCGAGTATAGCCTGAATACTGTCTACAGTTTGGTGGTTCAGCGAATGTTGGCTGAGTGAGCGCAAAGCCCTTGAGTCGGCCCCCGACAAGGGGCTACCTAAATAATCAAGCGCTTCATTGAGCCTTAAAGCCTGTGACATAATAGGCTGGGGTTCGCGATTATATTTCACTCTCGTATTTGCATTGTGGTGATGCTGACTAAAAAGCGCTGAATGGCATGCCATTAAAACAACCAGGCATACTAACTGATTAATGTATCGCATTTGCTAAAATTACTGAAAGCATCAATCCATTAATATCGATTTTTTATCCTAAAATGTAACTAAACTGGTTCTGCTATAAAGAACTAATTCCACCCCCCACCCAGCGCCTGATAAATATTTACCATTGCATTCATCTGCTGTTTTTTTGTTTCAACTAATTCAAATTTTGATTCCAGCGCATCGCGTTGCGTAAGTAATACTTCCATATAATCGGCACGTGTTGATTTAAACAAATCATTTGAAATATTAATTGATTCAGTAAGCGCATTTACCTGTTTTGATTTCAGATCATAACTTTTTTCCAGATTGCTGATCTTCGCTAACTGATTCGCTACTTCAAAATAAGCATTTAATATAGTACGCTCATACTGATAAACCGCCTGTACTTGTTTTGCATTTGCATTGTAGTACATAGCTTTTATCGCGTTCCTGTTTATCAATGGCGCCATTACATCGCCTCCAAGCGAATACAAAATCGATTCTGGTGTTCTTAAAAAATATGATGGATTAAATGCCTGGTAACCAATAGAAGCAGATATACCCAATGAAGGATAAAACTGCGCCTTCGCTACTTTTACATCAAGTTTGACGGCAGCCAGTTCTAACTCTGCCTGTTTAATATCGGGGCGATTAGATAACAGCTGTGCAGGCAGACCAGAATGAATTGAAGCGGGTACTAAACTATTTAAAGCGCCAGTATTACGGGCTACCGGCTGAGGTTGTCTGCCCAATAGAAAATTAATCCTGTTCTCAGTTTCCGTGATCTGCTGTAGAATATTATACTGAAGACTTCTGGTATTAAGTACCTCTGCCTCAAATTTTCGTACAGCCAGCTCAGTAACACGTGTCGCCTCTTTTTGCAGCTTTACAACTTCAAGTGCATTATTCTGGATATTAATGTTCTGATTTATAATATCCAATTGGTTATCGAGCGCCAATAATTCATAGTATGAATTAGCAACTTCAGCAACAAGGTTGGTGATCACAAAATTTTTGCCTTCAACGGTAGATAAATACCTCGTAACGGCTGCTTTTTTAGCATTGCGCAATTTGTGCCATATATCCACTTCCCATGTGGCATATCCCGCCAGTAAATAATCGGCAAGCGGGTCAGGCATTTCTTTCCCTGGTTTAATATCGGTGGTAGCTTCCATCGCTCCACGACTCGTGTACCTCGCCACTTTTTCAGCACCCATCCCACCTTTAATTCCAACAAATGGCAAATACTCTCCTTTTCTTGCTCTTATTTCATTACGCGCAATATCAATTTCCTGCAAAGTGATATTTAATTCCTGGTTATTTTTTAATGCAGAATCAATAAGCGTAATTAAAAACGGATCAGTAAAATATGTTCTCCATTGTAATTTGCCAGTATTAATACTATCCTGCGAATTATTATAACTCGCAGGAATATTTGCATTTTCTTTTTTCTCCGTTAAAGCAGGAACTTTGCAGGCTGCATAAGCAAAACAAATGCAGCTTAGCGCTTCGTATATTTTATTTCTAAACATTGTTTTCAATTTCTTCTGTTAAAGGGTTTTCCTCCTCGTCTTTGATGAGTTTTCGTTTGGCCGCCAGTTTACCAAACAGATAATACAATCCGGGAATAACAATCACACCGAAACCGGTTCCCAGCAACATCCCTCCTGCAGATGCCGCTCCAATGGTACGGTTACCAATTGCACCCGGACCCGTTGCAAATAATAAAGGGATCAAACCCGCAATAAATGCAAGCGATGTCATTAATATCGGACGGAAACGAACCCTCGCTCCTTCAACTGCCGCGCGAAATACCGAGGCGCCCGCACGATGTTGCTGCACAGCAAATTCAACTATCAATACAGCATTTTTTCCTAATAAACCTACCAGCATCACCAATCCTACCTGCGCATAAATATCATTGGCAAGTCCCATTACCTTAAGTAATAAGAATGAGCCAAATACTCCAGCCGGTAATGAAAAAATCACAGCTAGTGGCAATAGGAAACTTTCGTATTGTGCCGCAAGAATTAAATACACAAATGCCAGAACAATAATAAAAATATACAACGCCTCATTACCACGCCCCACTTCATCTTTTGAAAGTCCTTCCCAATCTATGCCGTAACCGCGTGGCAATGTTTTCGCCACTTCTTCAATTGCTTTTGTTGCCTCACCGCTGCTATACCCGCGCGCAGGTTCGCCTCTTATAGCAGAAGACGTGTACATATTATACCTGGTAATTTCATTCAGGCCATGTGTTTTTTTAATTTTCATGAAGGTCGAATAAGGGACCATTTCATCCCGGTTATTTTTTACATATAATTTCATCAGGTCATCCGGAAGCCGCCTGTATTCTGGCGCAGCCTGTACATATACTTTGAAAAAATTACTGAACCTGATAAATCCTAATTCATATGTGCTGCCTATCAGAATTGAAAGATTATCCATAGCCTTACCAATAGATACTCCTTTTTGCATTGCTGCTTTATTATCTATCTCCAGTTCATATTGCGGATAATTAGCGCTGAAAAATGTAAACAAACCGGTAAGCTCCTTGCGTTTTCTAAGGGCCTCCATAAAATCATCATTTACTTTTTCCAGTTCTTTATAATCGTCGTTATTGGTTTTATCTAAAAGACGCAAAGCAAAACCACCAGCCGCTCCATATCCCGGTACAGCCGGCGGACCAAAAAATTCAATAGTTGCTCCTGGAATTTCTTTTGCTTTTTCTTCCAGTTCACGGATTATTTCATTCACATTGTGTTTACGCTCCGACCAATCTTTTAAATTAATTAAACATGTTCCTGCATTTGAGCCGCGGCCTTCTGTTAATACTTCATAACCCGCAAGCGCTGATACCGATTGAATACCATCAACATGCTCCGCGATATCCTGTAGCTTACGTGCGAGATCGTTGGTTCGTTCGAGCGTAGAGCCGGGTGGAGTTTGAATAATAGCATAGATCATTCCCTGGTCTTCATTAGGAATAAATCCGGTAGGAAGATTTTTACCTATTCCTAAAATCCCAGCAGCAAATGCCGCCAATAATCCGAAAGTGATTATCCTCCTGCTCACTATTTTTTCTAAAACCCACGCATACCTGCCGGTAAGTTTTTCGAATCCCCTGTTGAAACTATCGAGAAACCTGTTCATCGGTGATTTTTTCCTGGGTTTCCCATGATTATTTTTCAGAATTATCGCGCAGAGTACAGGAGTAAGTGTAAGCGCTACCACACCGGAAAGAACAATAGCCGTGGCCATGGTAATGGAGAATTGCCTGTAGAATATTCCTACCGGTCCCGACATAAACGCGACAGGAATAAATACTGCTGCCATTACGAAAGTAATGGCAATGATAGCTCCACTTATTTCATGCACCACTTTTACCGTGGCCTTATATGGCGAAATATGTTCTTCTTCCATTTTCGCATGCACAGCTTCAATAACCACAATTGCATTATCTACCACTATTCCAATTGCCAGTACAAGTGCGAATAATGTAATGAGATTAATGGTGAGTCCGAATAATTGCATGAAAAAAAACGCACCTACTAGTGATACAGGAACAGCAAGGGTTGGAATAAGTGTTGAGCGCCAGTCGCCAAGAAACAGGAATACCACTAGCGCAACCAGTACAAAAGCCTCTGCTAATGTATGGATCACTTTTTCGATGGAGGCGTCAAGGAAGTTGGATACATCATAACTGATCTCATAATCCATTCCTGGCGGGAAAGAGCTGCTCTTAATTTCTTCCAGTTTGGCTTTTATACTTTTAATTACATCGCTGGCATTGCTGCCATATGTTTGTTTTAATACGATAGCCGCCGAAGGATGATTATTCAGGTTGGAATAAATATCATAGAATTCACTTCCCAGTTCAACATCTGCAATATCTTTTAAGTGAAGCATTTCACCGTCGGGATTGGCACGAATAATTACATCACGATATTGATCCGGCTGGTTATATCTTCCCTGGTATGTTAACACATATTCAAGCGCTTCAGATCTTTTTCCATCGCTTCTTCCAAGTCTTCCGGGAGAGCCAATTACGCTCTGATTGCCTAAAGCCTCCATTACTTCATCAGTGGAAACATTATATGCCCGCATCCTGTCGGGCTTCAGCCAGATACGCATAGCATATTGCCTGCTTCCCAGGATTTGCGCACTACCAACTCCCGTCACTCTGCTTAGCTCACGTAATATGTTGACGTTTGCAAAATTGTACAGAAAGTTTTCATTGGCCTTCGGGTCTTTGCTGTACACATTTACATACATCAGCATATTTGGCTGTAAAATATTTACGATAATACCTTCTCGTTGTACCAATTCCGGTAAGCGGTTCGTGACCTGCTCTATCCTGTTTTTGACGTTTACCACGGCCTGGTTAGGATCAGTGCCGAGGTCAAAAACCACCTGTATATTGGCTTCGCCTGCACTGGTTGCATCAGAAGTCATGTACTTCATACCCGGCACACCGTTAACGGCTTTTTCCATTGGAATAAGGCAGGATTGAACAAGTACATCAGCACTTGCACCGGGGTAAGCCACACTAACAATTACCCTCGGGGGTGCAATAGAAGGGAACTGCGATGTAGGAAGGGTGTTAATAGCCAGTACACCCAAAAAAACGATGAAAAGGGAGATCACTATCGCAAAGACCGGCCTCTTCATGAATATATTAAACATGATATTATTTTTTTGAATACCGGTATTATTCCGATGGTAATTGTAAATGGGCGAGTACTTGTGTTGGCTTCTCGTAATCGAATGATATTTTATCATTATTTTTCACCTTCCTCAAACCTTCAAGAAGTATCCTTTCATTTTCGGTTAATCCTTCGCCTATTACATACAGGTCCGGCATTTCAGCTGAGATAACGATAGGCCTTAATTGCACCACATTATCTTTTCCCACTACAAAAACATATTTCCTGTCCATAATTTCCAGGGTTGCTTTTTGTGGAATGATGAGTGCATTTTTCAATTGCTCCTTCATTAGAATGTTGCCTGTTTCGCCATGCCTTAATAATCCTTCGGGATTTGCAAATGTTGCTCTGAATGCAATGTTCCCGGTTTCATTATTGAATTCACTTTCGATGGTTTCAACCACGCCGGGGTGTTTGAATAATTCTCCATTAGCCATTAACAGGTTAACACCCAGTTTTCCCTTTGTTTTCGCAAGGGTCTGATAATTCAGGTATTCGCGTTCCGAAACATTAAAATAGACCCACATCTGGCTGTTATCTGATAAACTGGTTAACAGGTCTCCTTCCTCTACAAGGCTGCCGAGTTTTAGATGCAGTCTATCTATCAGACCATCAAATGGCGCTCTTATTTCAGTAAAATCTAAATGAACCCTGGCCAGTTCTAATTCGGCCTTGGCCTTACCAAGTTTGGCCTGTGCCATGGCCAGTTCATTTTTTGACACTACATTTTTTTCGGCAAGAGGCCGAGTGTTCTGCACTTCAATTTCTGCCACATTAACTTCTGCCGCTGCTTTTTGCAATTCGGCCTCATAAATTCTTGGCATTATTTTGAACAGCAGTTGTCCTTTTTTCACAAATTGTCCTTCGTCTACGTAAATGTTTTGCAGGTACCCTTTTTCCTGTGCCCTTAATTCGATATTGCGTATAGAACGTATCTGGCTCACGTATTCATTCGTAACTGTAGTGTCCATCTTCAAAGGGTTCGTAATGACAAATTTTGTTTCTTGTTCCTTTGTTTCCTCCTTCGATGTACAGCTTGTAAGGAACAATAAGGCACAAGAACTAATAAACATAAAAATTCTCTTCATAAAATTGTTATGGGGTAATAATTCAGTTTTGCTTTTATGGAAAGCAATCAATAAAATAAAACGAGTTGGTTCAGGCTGCTAAATGGTGCCTGGAAAGAATTGTATCATATTCTGAAGACATGAAAGACAATATATCTTGAATATCTATGCAGGAATAAGTCTCTGCATGAAAGGTAGTGCTGATTGCTGCAAGGAAAATATTCTGGCGCCTGAGCGTAGAAAAAAGTTGTGAAGTAGTTAGTATTATTTACCAGGTTGCGCTCATCATCTTCATCCTTGTTTTCTTTTGTAACAATCTCTATTTCATTGTGTTCTTTTTCTTTACGAGAAGGAGAGGTTGTTATAATTACCGATTTTGTCCGGCAATGATCTATATGGGGTGAATCCTGAACGATTTTAGTCGAGATGCGGGCGATATCATACCGAGAAGTATGCGCCTTCAGATGAGTTTGCCCTATTAACAGGAGCAAATAAAGAGAAAATAAAAATCGAACTAGAAGATTCATCAGCTAACACCAAAAGTAAATTAAACCGGTCTAGTAGTCCTAATATCAAATTGTTAAAAATTGTTAACAAGTGGCAAAGGCATCAAAGACCTGATTAAAATCACTTAGGCAATTCATCTTTCGCATGCATAATCGTATTCAACGTAGTTAGCGTAATTATCATCGATCTTTTTAGCGACTTTATGCGCGATGCATCTTCAAATTTATTCTCGATAGCCAACAATTCACGTAATTGCTCAACTAATGCATTACGATAAGCCAGTCGGCCCGCAGCATCCAAGTAAACCGGATTCGCGAGATATCCAGCTGGGCCAGGAGAATTACCAAATAAATTATCCATATAAAATTCTCCGGCAGGGCGGGTTTTCCAGTATTTAAGAAACCTCTCCTCTGCATTTATCCACTGATCAAAATAAGCATCCTCACTCTTTAGAAATATTTTAACCAGCTTTTTCTGTGATGCTTCATCTTTAGGATGATATAATTTTTTAATTACTCCTGATACAACATCTTCAATATTTTGAGTCGTATCATTTGCCATTAATCCTCCACAGGCAATATTCATTTCAGTTCCTGGATTATTCACTGGTCCCTGGTAATGCATAATGCCACGAACGCCATCAGCGTATTGCTGGCTAATAGCAATAGCCTGATGTTGCATGTGCGGAATAAAAAAAGATTCGCGATCCCAGCGCTGACCGGGATAAACCCACCTGCCTCCTGACGTACCGTAAACGCAATGTAGTTTCTTAATAAATTCCTTTCTTTCATTAGGGGGAATATAAGTGCCATGCCAGCCCTGATCGTAAAACCCATCGATATGTTTGCTCATTGCGATAATATGCTCCTGGTCTTCAGCAATGAATCTTTCTTCATTATCCATTGCCCAACCAATTGGAATAACATTAATAAGCTTATTGGGCCATTTACTTCTGATATATTGTGCAGTTTTCGTATTAATACGACAGTGATATTCAACAACACCTGCTTTTCCAGCACATTCGCTACAAAAACAACCACCAAGATCAAAAGACTCCAAATGCAAACCATCGAAATCAAATTCAGATAAAACGAAATCAAGAATCTTTTTTATCCATTCAAATGATTTCGGATTTGCATCACACAATGCCCGTTTGTTTAAAGATCCATCCCTGTTTTTAGCCGCAAGCGCAATATCGTTTTCAATAATTTTATCGAACCCCCAACTATATGTGCCCATTCCATAAATCACCTTGATTCCTCTCTTATGTGCCTCATTTATTATTGTTTTAACACGTCTTCTCCGCTCCGTATCCACGCCATCACCAATATTTAATGGCCATGAAGTGGTAGCAAGAAAACCCCATGCGTCAAGATGATTATATTTAAATCTACTTTGAACATCCATTGCTTTTATTAAACTTGCCACTGTATGATCATCCATGTGTGGGGCGGGCCACTCTTCGAGCGGCAATGGGTCCAAACGCATATCATTTATCCAACAACCATATGCTATACGGTAGTCAAAGGCATTAGGGGATTGTATTTCCGCAATAACCGGCGATGCTTTAGTTTGTGATATAGCCGAAATAGCAGGGCCCACTAAAGAAGCCTTTACAAGAAAATCACGTCTGTTAAGATTTGTTAACTTCATATAAATAGAGATTATTAGTAAATTATTTATTTAGGAATATTATTCATCGTATACCAGGCTTCTGTGGACCATAGATTTTTGTTGCTATCACTCCGTATTGTTTTTATATTCAGACGCACATAGACCACGTGCTCTTTCTTCATTTTCAATAATTGAAGAAATACTTTTCTACGATCCGCCGATATTTGTATTTTACTGATTGTCAGTAGTTCTTCATCCATTTTCGGACCGCCATAATTTTCTGTTGGCAGGTACCACCATTGTTTAACCTGATAATCGGAAATATTTTCGCCAGAGTTTTTAGCAAGCGGCTCTGTAAATTCGATTTCGATGCCATCCGATTTTGCTCTTATTGCCTGCATTTCAAAGGTGCTTGAATTATTATATTCAAGGCGTTGCAATCCATAGGTCAGCTTACCGGGGTGTCCCCAATTACCGCTAGAACCTATTCCGCCAACATAAAGCGCACCATCCGGACCCCATACCAGGCGGTTCACACCAGCTTCAAGCCCTTGTGTAAATCTGAAAGCTGCGCCCTGGTATTTCCCATTTATCTTTTCAGCAAACACTCTTTTTATTCCTCCATGAGTTACATCTCCGTATATCATCTGATTCTGATAAGGGCCCTTATTAAGAATTGTCATCTGGCTTGGAGAATTGGCTATATCATTCTGAGGCAACCACACCACCGGTAGTGTCGGATTAATATTTTTAGTGCCTTCGAAATCCACCGATCTGGATCCATACCATGCATCAGCCTGCAGATGAACTATCTTATTAGCGGGTAGCCAGTCGCCCTGGTTATCCGCAATAAATATTTCTTTATCCGTGCCAATACCAATTCCGTTAGGCGTCCGAAGACCTTTAGCCACAAAAGAAAAGCTGCCATCTTTTCGAGAAATCTTTATCACCTTTCCCCTATCTGATATTTGGGGTTGGGAACTGGCGCCACCATAGTTAATAGCAGTTGCGAGGGTACCATAGAAATATCCATCCTTGTAAACAAGACCAAAGGCAAATTCATGAAAATTATCTGATACCTTCCATCCATTACATACCGTCTGGTATTCGTCAATAATTTCATCGTTATTATTATCAATTAATCGTGTTAGTTCCTGCTTCTGAAGAATATATATTTCATTTTCAACTACTTTTAAACCAAGGGGCTCGGCCAGCCCTGTCGCAATTTTCTTGACACTTATCGAATTAGTATCGCCAGTCTGAATTCCATTAAGAATAAATACAGAACCTGTTGAATCCCAGGTACAAATAACGAGTCTGCCATCCGAGAGAAAATCCATTCCACCCACGCGTGGATGAAACCCACCCGGCCGTGCCTGTGAAAGAGTAAAAGAAGGATGCACTGACACTAAAGGTTCACCATCTCCAGGGGAATAGTTGTTTTTTATCTGCGTATTTGCAAATGCAATGGGCTTATTGAAAATTGTTTTATCCTTCTGTCTGGATCCACTATCCATCTCAATTATATAATTAACCAGTAATCGTGCATCTTCAAAAGAAAGATGGGGATGAGCAGTCATTGGAACGCTACCCCAGTTACCAGATCCTCCATTAATAATTTTCATAGCCAGCCGGTCCAGATACTCAGCAGGATCCGCAGAATAACGTCTTGAAATATCAATGTATGCAGGACCAATAGTATGCACATCCTTATTATGGCAGGTGGCGCAGTCATTTTTTTCCATTAATGCGGTTACGCTTATTGATTCATACTTCTGTTTCTCACCTGTTGAAATTGTTGAAACAAATTCTTGTTTTAAAATGGTTCTACCCGTTTTTAATTTAAGTAACCCTGTTTTTTCTCCTGATATAAATACTTCAGCATTATCAGGAACGCGTGATAATAAATACATTCGTTTAAATCCAATCTTTGTTGTATCAGCCCCTACAGCATAGTATTCAGGAGTTTCCTGAATATAAATAGTATCCTTCTGGTATTGAAGATCATAATTTAAAGACACCTGGTCATTTTTAAAATGATGCCCCCTGTAAATCACAGTGGGAGTGATCGTATCATTGTTTATTGCGATTTTCCAGGGAATCTGTTCTGGTTCTTCCAGAAAAGTAAACCCCTGTGAAGATGGTTGAAAACCATGTACTTCATTATAAACCGCACCATCATAATTAATAGATCCCTGCCAGGCTTTGTATATTGAACAGAATTGCGTGCTGTAAGCAACGTACAAATTTTTATGTAGCGCGATGTTTAGCATCCTGGGCCGTTTATCCAGAACTGACCTGGTTACCCATACTTCTTTCGGTCGCTCGATTACTAATTCCGGAGAATTGCATGAAAACAGAAAAATAATAATTATAGCCTGTAAACACAATTTCATATTACAGTATTTGGATATTTTAGTTTTGTACATTTAAAATATTTATTTTATCAGACAGCGGCTTTTGAATTACCCAATCCGATTAGTACTACTGAGATGATCAACAGGATAATACCCACCCATAAGCTGATAAATGTTTTTCTATCTACCGATTTCCATTCTTTTAAAACTACTCCCCAGAGATTACTGAATATGATTATTGATGCCATATGAATACTCCAGCTTGCAAAATCATATTTGCCCATTTTTGTAGAGCCCATACCATAAAAGAAAAACTGGCCATACCACATTAACCCACTGAGCAGGGCAAGAAAATAATTTCTTAAAAGAAGGGATCTCGGTTTAAGATTATAATCTTTAAAGGTTTTATTACGATAACTCGTGATTAGGTTATAGATAAAGTTTGATGAGAATCCACCTGATAAAGCAAATACAAATATTGGTATATTCACAAAAACAGGCTGTGTTCCCATAGAAGATGCCGCTTCAGCAATCGGCGCACCGGCATGAATGGCAAAAGCCATGCAGGCACTGAAGATGCCGCCAAGAATAGCCATAGTAAAACCTTTAATGGCTGAAAATTCTTTAACAGATTGCTGTTTTTGCTTTTCGGAAAGCAACCTGTCTTTTAATACTCCGGCATATCCACAGAAAAAAATACCAATAATACAAATCACGAACCCAGCAAGAATAATTGCACCAGATCCTGTAGTAAATAACATTGTGATTTTATCCTGCATAATTGCCGGAATTATTGTTCCAACAATAGCGGAAACTCCGAGAGAAATGGATTGACCCAACGAGAGTCCCAGGTAACGTAGTCCAAGGCCTGCAAATAATCCTCCAAAGCCCCAAAGAAA
>CAYLVR010000060.1:0-867 GCA_964387165.1 uncultured Chitinophagaceae bacterium
TCAACACCATTAGGTGATGTTGCTGAAATAAAAGCGATCACTGATGTATTTGGCGAGCATGCATTTAAATTAAACATCAGTTCATCGAAATCGATGACCGGGCATTGTTTGGGTGCAGCGGGAGCTATTGAAGCTATTACGTGTATCATGTCGGTTGTTGATGATGTGGTTCCTCCAACAATTAATCACTTTACTGATGATCCTAACCTTGACAGCCGTTTAAATTTTACTTTCAGCAAAGCACAAAAACGAACAGTGAATGCAGCCTTAAGTAATACATTCGGTTTTGGCGGACATAACGCATGCGTGATCGTAAAAAAATATGCTGATTAAAATAAACCCATCCTGCCGCGCAGCTAAATGTACTTGCACGTTTATCCTCCGTAGGAAGGATAGACGGTTTTTTATTAAATCAATTTGGTAAAAAATTAATTCAAAGAGTTTGCTAATCACTCCTGCGGAGGAGTGGTATGCCGGTGGCGAGTTACACAACATTCATTTTGCGCAGTGGCTGTAAATCAGAGATGGGTGGTAGTGAATCACTACCAGGTGAGACACTATTTTTTTCCTCACCGAAAAAATTGTAGATTGTAGTAGTGAGAATCCTGGACCGTTTTTTTGGAAACCAAAGCCGCATTGAATTTAAAACCAATTTGCGCAATGTATTGGGGTTTACTCCAGGTAAAGTAGCCTTGTACCGTGCTGCACTTACTCACCGTTCCATTCGAGAAAATGCAGATGAAAATAATGAGCGACTTGAATATTTAGGTGATGCAATACTAAGTGGTATTGTGGCCGATCATCTGTTTAAAAAATATCCCTATAAAGAAGAAGGGTTCCTTACCGAAATGCGCAGTAAGATGGTGA
>CAYLVR010000060.1:877-17632 GCA_964387165.1 uncultured Chitinophagaceae bacterium
GTGAACAGGAACAAGCTGAATGAGATCGCATTAAAAATGGGTCTGAGAAAGATTACCGTATTTAATAAATTCGATAATTCTTTAAAGATCAGCCAGATTTTCGGGAACACACTGGAAGCTCTCGTCGGTGCTATTTATTTAGATAAAGGATTTGCGAAAACCCAGCTATGGGTGCTGGAGAGAATGATCATGCCACATATGTTTCTGGATGATTTAGAAAACCTGGAAATTAACCATAAGAATAAATTATATGGCTGGGCGAATAAAAATGGCAAAAGCCTTGAATTTGAAACGCTCAATGAAAAGGTTGAAGGCGGCAGGCGTTTGTTTACAATCGGCGCCATGGTTGATGGTGAATTAATTGCAGAGGCAAAGGCGTATAATAAAAAAGATGCCAGCCAGATAGCCGCAGCTATTGCATTAGAGAAATTGGGTTTGCAAAAAATAGAAACGGAAGAAGGTTAGAAATCCCGCTATAGTCTTGCTGTATCAATGTTCCCCCTCCTTTTTCAAAGTGGGGCGGCAGTTATTCTTTAATTTCCATGCATAATTCGATTAAAACCCCATTAGTCGATTTTGGATGTAAGAAACAAACAAGTTTATTATCTGCTCCGCGTTTTGGTTCTTCATTAAGTAATACGAATCCTTCATTGCGCAGCCGCTCCATTTCGGCTTCAATATCCTCCACCTCAAACGCTACGTGATGTATTCCTTCACCCTTTTTAACGATAAATGATGCTATAACTCCATCAGGATCAATGCTTTCTAATAATTCTACCTTATTATCTCCTGCCTTTAAAAAAGCTGTATTTACTTTCTCAGACTCAACTATTTCCACTTTATAACACTGACTATTTAACAGTTTTTCATACAACGGAACAGATGTTGCGAGACTCTTGACAGCGATGCCTATATGTTCGATCTTTAGCATTGCTACTAAAGTAAAGCCATTTAGTCTAATTTTGTATTATATGCTCAAGTTTCCGATTTATCTGGATCATAATGCAACTACTCCCTGCGATCTGCGGGTAGTGGAGGCTATGTTACCCTGGTTTACGGAGAATTTTGGCAATGCAGCGAGCAGAACGCATGCCTATGGCTGGCAGGCCGAAGAGGCCGTAAAACTCGCTCGTGAGCATGTGTCTGCATTAATTGGCGCCGAAGAAAGTGAGATCGTTTTTACTTCCGGGGCAACTGAGGCTGTTAATCTCGCCATTAAAGGAGTTTTTGAAATGTATTCCCGAAAGGGTAATCATATAATTACCGTTAAAACAGAACATAAAGCCGTTTTAGATACCTGCGCACATCTGGAAAAACTCGGTGCTGAAATAACTTATTTAAATGTTGATGAAGAAGGGCTGATTGATTTAAATGAATTAACCACAGCAATAAAACCGGAAACAATATTAATTGCAGTAATGTATGCAAATAATGAAACGGGAGTCATCCAGCCGGTTCAGCAAATAAGCGCGATTGCCAGACAACACGGTGTATTATTTTTCACCGACGCTTCACAGGCTGTAGGAAAAATTCCGCTTAGTGTTGAAGGAATTGATATTATGGCGTTTAGTGCACATAAGTTTTACGGACCGAAAGGTGTTGGGGCATTATATGTAAGAAGACGCGATCCGCGTGTTAAATTAACTGCCCAGCTAGATGGCGGGGGGCATGAAAAAGGAATGCGTAGCGGTACATTAAATGTTCCGGGAATTGTTGGACTAGGTGTTGCCTGTGCAATAGCAATGGACTATAATGGTGCGCGTTTAGGCAGGCTGCGCGATAAATTAGAAAACGAATTGAGTAAGATATCTCATAATGAATCGGATAATAATATAGGGGATATTGTTATTAATGGAAGTCGAACTAACCGCCTTCCCCATGTAACAAATATTTCGTTTAGGAATTTCGAACCGGTCGGATCTTTAATATCGGCCATAAATAAAGAAATAGCAGTTTCTTCGGGTTCCGCATGCACTTCTGCTTCGATGGAACCGTCTTATGTATTAAAAGCAATGAATGTTGAAGATAGGCTTGCTTATAATTCGATAAGATTCTCGTTGGGGAAAAATACAACGGAAGAGGAGATTGATTATGTAATTAACGCAATAAAAAAAGCCTACCCTCCCCCTCTGAAAAAAGAAATAACAGTGAGTTACACGTAATGAAAGATGCAGGGGGATTTTTTAAATTAAAAAACCATAAAATGATATACGTAAGCGACAATGCGAAACAAAGAGTGATAGGATTAATGCAGGAGCAGAATCTTACTGATAAACCAGGTTATTTCCTGCGTGTATCTGTTGTAGGTGGTGGTTGTTCAGGCCTTAGCTACAAACTCGATTTTGATAATGAAAAGAAAAAATCTGACCAGGAATTTGAAGATAATGGCATTAAAGTAGTGACCGATCTCAAAAGCTTTTTGTACCTGGTTAATACAACATTGGAATTTTCTGAAGGCTTAAACGGGAAAGGGTTTTATTTCAATAACCCGAATGCGAGTAGAACCTGCGCTTGTGGGGAAAGCTTCGCGGTCTAAGAACGGAAAACTTATTTTTGGTGGAATGTGTATTTCTTTACTCCACATTCCGCCAAAAATATAGACAAGTACTTATAACTTCATCAATATAAAAAGTCTAACAGCCTTGTTGGTTGAGAAAATCGGACTAATATCTCCTGTTACCTCCGCCACCACCGCGGTTGTATCCACCGCCACCACCTTTTGGTCTGTCTTCAGCTTCTTTAACCACTAGTTTTCTGCCATTGATCTCTGTGCTGTCCAGGGCCTTAATAGCAGCCTCGGCCGCAGTTGAATCAGTAAATTCTACAAAACCGAAGCCTTTGCTTTTTCCGGTTTCGCGGTCACTGATCACTTTTGCTGATTGTACAGCGCCATACTCAGTGAATAAATCGTTTAGTTCCTGGTCATCGTAGCTAAAGGGCAGGCCTGCCACAAATAATTTCATCGTTCGTTATTTAAATAAAAAAATAAAAAGAAACCCCACTGGTTCAATCCTTCATCAGCCCCAATATTAAACATTCCTTCCGAGAACTCGGCTATTATTACTAAAACGGCCCAATTCTTTCTTTCAGCCGATCTTTCGCTCCATAAAAACCGGCCCGGTGATCTATGGATAATTTTAAACAACGACATATTGTTTTTTTGGGAAAAATATGGCATATGGGAAATCAATCTAAAATAACGACCATGATGATGGACCACGGGCCCATAGTATAGCCTAATATCCCTTATTTTCGCAGCCTATGTGGCCAGTTTGTAAAAAAGAATTACAGCAGTTTTTCAGCAGCCTGACTGGCTATATCGCAATTGCCTTTTTCCTGCTGCTAGCAGGCGTGGTACTGTTTGTTTTGCCCGATAACATCTTCGATTTTGGATACGCAACGCTCGAAAAGTTCTTCCGAACTGCGCCCTGGATATTGCTGGTGCTGATTCCCGCCATTACCATGCGCAGCTTCGCTGAAGAGTTCAAGACCGGAACCTACGAAACTCTCCAAACCCTGCCTCTCACCAGATGGCAACTCATCAACGGCAAGTACTTTGCATCACTAATAGTGGTGCTGATAGCAATAATCCCAACATTGATATACCCTGTGAGCCTGCAGCAATTGTCGGCGAGTGGTGGAGTCGATACCGGCGGTACTGCCGGGTCGTATATCGGACTCATATTATTATCGGCATGCTTTGTGGCGATAGGCATCTGTTGCAGCAGCTTCACCAATAACGCGGTAGTCGCTTTTATAGGCAGTGCGTTTCTGTGTGTGCTGGTGTACGGGGCGTTTGCGGCAATCAGCCGGATACCTGCTTTTGAAGGTGGCGCCGATTACTGGCTCGAAATGCTGGGCATAGATTTTCATTATCAAAGTATTAGTCGCGGAGTAATTGATACCCGCGATCTGGTATATTTTATAAGCGTAATCGGACTATTCCTATTTATAACACATCGTAACCTGGTTAAACGATAATGAGCGAAAAACCAATAAATCCCCCCCCGCTTCGCGGTACCCTCTTTGAAAAAGGGGAAGAACGCCCAAAAGGCGCCAGGTTTTGGTGGCTGTATTTGATAATTGCTGTAATTGCCATTAATTATATCGCTTCGTTTATTCATTACCGCATTGATCTTACCACCGAAAAACGCTACACACTTTCTTCCCCCACAAAAAAATTGCTAAATAATTTAAGCGACAGGGTGGGAATAGATGTATTTCTCGCGGGAGATATGCCGGCAGATTTCCGTAACCTCCGCAATAACGCAGAAGAACTATTACAGGAATTTAAAGAGAATGGAAAGAATCTCCAGTTCAGGTTTATAAAACCAGGAACAGGAATGGATGAAGAAGAAAGGCAGGCTTATTTATTATATCTTGACAGTTTAGGAATAAGACCTACCAATGTAAAAGTGCAGATAAAAGCCGGTGAGGCACAGGAAGAAAGATTGGTTTATCCTGCCGCACTGGTTAACTATAATGGGAAAGTTCATGCAATAGATCTATTGCAGGGACAGGATATGAGCGGAGGCATTCAAACATTAAACACCGCTGCAGCATTACTTGAATATAAATTTGCAAACGCTATACAAAAAGTTACACAGGAAAAACCTGCGGTAATTGGTTATTTAACCGGTAATGGTGAACCCCTCAGCTATAATGTGTACGATTTAATTGAAAGAACATTAAGGCCGAACTACGGTTTTGGATTTATTCCAATTGACAGCGTACCTGTGATCCCGCAGGAATTTGATGCAGTAATTATTGTAAAACCCACCATTAAATTCACTGATAGGCAAAAATTAAAACTCGACCAGTATATTATGTACGGTGGGAAAATTATATGGATGATAGATAATCTATATGCTGAGATGGATAGCCTGCTGCGCAAACAAAGTGATTTTATTGCATTTGATAGAGGACTTAATCTCGATGACCAGCTATTTAAATATGGCGTAAGAATTAACCAGGATCTTGTACAGGATCTGCAATGCGACAAATTGCCCTTAGCCGTTGGCAGCTATGGCGATAAACCACAAATGCAATTAGTGCCCTGGCCTTATTTTCCATTATTATCTTCTTACTCTGATCACCCGATAGCAAAAAATTTAAATAATGTTTTATCTGTATTCCCTAATTCACTGGATACTGTAGAAGCAGAAGGAATAACAAAAACAATATTACTGGCCAGCTCAGAAAATTCAAGAACGCTTAGCACCCCTGCATTTGTTTCATTAAACAGCGTACAAACGGAAGAAGATATTAAGACATTTAATAAAAGACATATTCCGATCGCTGTTTTACTTGAAGGCAGGTTCAGTTCGATGTTCGCAAACAGGCTGGCTGCCTCTGTTGCAGATAGCTTAACCAACGTGTATAAACAGCCGTTCTTGCGGGAAGTGGAAGCGCCTAATAAAATGATCGTTATATCTGATGCAGATATTGTGGCAAACGTGGTAACACAGAATGAAGGTCCACTAACAATGGGTACCAACCAGTTTACAAAAACACAATACGCCAATAAAGATTTTATAACGAATAGTATAGAATACCTTACCAACCCCTCCGGTATTTTAGCAACACGCTCTAAAAGCCTGGTACTTCGTTTGCTCGACCCTGCGAAGGTTGAAACAGAAAAAACGACATGGCAGGTTTTTAATATCGGAGCGCCGGTAGTATTGATATTGGGATTTGCATTTATTTACCAGATTATAAGAAACAAGAAGTACGCGACATGAACACAGACCAGTTAACATATTTGATATTTGGAATAGTAATAGTTATCGCATTAGTATTTGATCTGGGCTTGCTAAGCAAAAAAAATTCGCATATCACCTTAAAGAAAGCACTGTGGCAAACGATACTTTGGGTATCGCTGGCTGTGGCATTTATGTTTTTTGTATGGTATGAATATGGTCAAAAGATAGCCATAGAATATTTGAGCGCTTATTTAACCGAATGGTCGCTAAGTATTGATAATATATTTGTATTCATCCTGATATTTTCTTTTTTCGGTGTAAAAGAAATATATTATGCACGAGTGCTGTTAATAGGAATATTAATGGCCATTGTGTTCAGGGTAGTATTTATTACTGTTGGTATCGCACTGGTAGAAAGGTTTGGCTGGCTGCTGTATATTTTCGGAGCCATATTAGTTATAACGGGGGTGAAAATGTTTGCTGCCAAACATACCGAAGAACCCAACCTTTCCGAAAATAAAATCTATAATTTATTAAAGAGGTTTTTCCCGCTTGTACATGACGACGGAGGAGGGAAATTCACAGTAATCCGCGACGGTAAAAAGTATTATACTTCCATATTTGCAGTGGTGATCATGCTGGCAACAACAGATATCGTTTTTGCCCTGGATTCTATTCCAGCGGTATTTGGTATTTCAACGCATCGTATTGTGATATATACATCTAATATTTTTGCTGTGCTTGGGTTACGCTCTTTGTTCTTTTTGCTAAGGGGCGCGGTAGGAAAATTTGCTTACCTGCAACAAGGTATTGCAATAGTGCTGGTGTTTATCGGCTTAAAAATGCTGATTGAGATATTCCATGTGCATATCCCGGTGTTTATTTCACTGCTTGTGATTGTGGTGTGCCTTATTGCTGCCATTGTATATTCAATCAGTGTAACGAACAGGCAGGCAAGAGAAATAGTAAACAGGGAGGATATTGATTTGCATTAAAAAATCCTGTATTTGATTTATTATATTTCTGAAATAGCGAAGATTGTTAAGGGGCAGTTGTTGCTATCGAACGAAGATAGCAGCATTACTGAACTACTTATGGATAGCAGGAAGATCAGTTTTCCTGCTTCTTCATTGTTTTTTGCATTGCAGGGGCCGAGGAGAAATGGCCATGACTATATACGGGAAGCATACAGAAAGGGAGTCAGGAACTTTATTGTAAGTGAGCAAGTGGAACTGGCAGACGCCAACATCATTACCGTACATGATGTATTGCAAGCATTGCAGCTACTGGCTATTTATCATCGTAACAAATTTAATATCCCTGTAATAGGTATAACAGGCAGTAACGGTAAAACGATTGTAAAAGAATGGCTGAACCAGTTGCTGGATGATAAATATAATATTGTTCGCAGCCCGAAGAGTTATAATTCGCAGTCTGGTGTTCCACTAAGTGTGTGGCAGTTGAACGAATCTGCAGAATTAGGGATTTTCGAGGCAGGCATATCGCAGAGCGATGAAATGGATAAATTGCAGAAAATCATTCAACCGACAATTGGCATATTTACAAATATCGGTGAGGCCCATGCCAGCGGCTTTTTAAATATGCGGCAGAAGATCAATGAGAAGCTGAGGCTGTTCATTAATGCAGGTACGCTTATTTATTGTAAAGACTATCCCGATTTAAATGAATGTGTGGCAGCTTTGTATTATCAGTTAAAAAATAATAACCCTTTTAAAATATTAAGCTGGAGCAGTGTAACGAGCGCCGATTTGCAGATTCTTAATTTATCAAAAGAAGATCGTAAAACAATTGTTACTGCTGAATATAAAGAAAATATTATTTCCATAACGATCCCTTTTACAGATGACGCTTCTATAGAAAATGCTATTAATTGCTGGTGCGTATTATTACACTTGAATATCCCTTCCAAAGAGATATCGGCAAAAATGCTGGAATTGCATCCTGTTGCTATGCGCCTTGAATTACGTGATGGCATTAATAACACGTCAATAATTAATGATAGCTATAGCGCTGATCTCAGCTCATTAAAAATCGCCCTCGATTTTTTAGCCCAGCAAAAGCAACACATCAAAAAGACAGTTATTCTTACTGATTTCCTCGAAAGCGGGCATTCCGAAAAAGAGTTGTATGCGGGCATTGCAAATTCATTGCAGCAACACGAGGTTCACCGGTTAATAGGTATCGGCCCAACTATATCACGTAATAGCAGCGTATTTGGTTTCTCAAGTGAATTCTTCCCATCTGTCGAAGACTTCAAACAACAGTTACCTCATATCCATTTCGCCAACGAAACCATTTTAATTAAAGGCGCCCGAATATTCGGCCTTGAAGAGATAAATCATATTCTCGAAAAACAAACACATCAAACACTACTCGAAATAGATCTCGATGCGTTATTATATAATTTAAAATTGTACCAGCAATTATTAAAACCATCAACTAAATTGATGGCGATGGTAAAGGCTTTCTCTTATGGGAGCGGGAGTTATGAGATTGCCAGTGTATTACAATTTAATAAAGTTGATTACCTGGCCGTGGCTTATGCTGATGAAGGAGTTGAATTGCGTAAGGGCGGAATTAGCTTACCTGTAATGGTAATGAATCCCGATGAATCGTCTTTTGATACTTTAGTGAATTATAATCTCGAACCTGAGATGTATTCTCTTCAATTAATTAAATCTTTCGAAAAGTTTTTAAAGAATGAAGGATTAAATCAATACCCTGTTCATATTGAATTAGAAACAGGAATGAACAGGTTAGGGTTTTCCAAAAACGACGTTTCCGGGTTAGTTGAAATATTAAAGGGAAATATATTTAAGGTGCAAAGTGTTTTTAGTCATTTGGTAGCGAGTGAAGATCCTGCATTTGATGATTTTACTAATCAGCAGGCATCGGCATTTTCTGAAATGAGTGAATTGATTACAAACGCATTACCATATCCTGTTATTAAACATCTTTTAAATACCTCGGGAATATCGAGGCACGGTCATTTGCAATTCGATATGGTTCGAATGGGAATTGGATTGTATGGTATCGACAATGCTGATAAATTAGAGTTAAAAGAAGTATCTACTTTAAAATCGGCTATTGCACAGATAAAAGAATTGAAAGCAGGGGATACGGTGAGTTATGGCAGGTCGGGGAAAGTGAACAGGGATTCAAAGATTGCGACAATCAGATTAGGCTATGCGGATGGTTATCCGCGTGCGTTGGGAAATGGGCATGGTAAAATCCTGGTGAATGGAAAACTGGTACCCACTATTGGAAACATCTGTATGGATATGACGATGATCGATGTTACAGGCATTAAAAACATTCATGAAGGCGACCAGGTAGTGGTTTTTGGGAAAGGCCTTCCTGTACAGGAAATCGCACGTGCAGCCGGCACTATCCCTTATGAGATTCTTACAGGCGTTTCCCAACGGGTTAAGCGGGTCTATTTCAGAGAGTAGCCAACCGGGTAAACTACTTGTGCTTCCCATCTTTAGGCGGGTGAGTTTTACTTGCTTAAACCTTTATCTTTGCCCATCAAAAAATCTCCTATAGTGAAGAGCAGAACCGTAGTATTAGTGATTCTTACCATTTTAGTTGCTGATCAGGCATTAAAAATATGGGTCAAGACGCACATGCTTTACCAGGAACAAATACCATTGCTGGGTTCATGGTTTCGTCTCTTTTTTATTGAAAATGAAGGAATGGCCTGGGGTTGGAAATTCGGCGGTGAATGGGGCAAAATGGCCCTTACACTATTCAGACTGATAGCAGTAATAGTCGGTGGCTTTTATATACGAAACATTGTTCGCAAAAAAGAGCATCCCGGGTTTATTATCTGTGCGGGATTGATTTTCGCGGGAGCCCTGGGTAATTTGATCGATAGTCTTTTTTACGGACTTATTTTCTCTGGCAGCGATATTGGCACGCCATTAGGTAAAATGTTTCCCGATGGTGGAGGATATGCGGGTTTCCTGCACGGAAAGGTTGTTGATATGTTGTATGCCCCCATAATTGAAGACAAGGTTCTTCCCTCATGGATACCAATATGGGGCGGCGAACGCTTTACTTTTTTTTCTCCTATCTTTAACATCGCAGACGCCTCTATCTCTGTGGGCGTCATTGCATTGTTGATCTTCCAAAATAAATTCTTTAAAAAAAATCCCCCCGAAGAACCAGTAAGTTTAGAATCCGATAAACCTGTGAATGACACTATTCGTGCATTGTAAACTATTTATTAAAGAACAGGTATCATGACGCTGCTAAAAAACTTCTTAGGCTTAATATCGCTTACCACCTTATTGTTTTCGTGTCAGAAAGAAATGAGCTTTGAAGAAGTTAAATCGCCCGTTATAATTGAGGCAGACTGGCAATTCACTGAATCGGGTAAAACTTATAAGGGTGAAATTGATACTGCTTTTATTACCGAACTAACGGGATTTAATATCATTACACTACATGGAGTTACTGCTGATGGCGTTACGGGACAAATTATTTTAGAAGTTGCCGGTGAAACTATTAACGTGGGTATATATACCGGGGACTTTATTAATTTTATTTACGGGGAAACTGGTGGGATTGTTTATAGCAACATTCCTGGCAGTACGGATTTTTCAGTAGCTATTACCTTTGCAAGTTCAGATTCTATTGCCGGCACATTTTTGGGGACCGTACTCGGCGCTGATGGAACTGAAAAAACAATTGTTGACGGGAAATTCTCCTCTCCTGTTGGTAAAGAAAATGTTGAGATAATACTGCCTAATCCTGATAACGATGATTATTTTCAATTAGGAACAAAGTGGGAATATCAAAATATCTGGGATGCAAACGACAAAGTAATAATCACGAGAACTGCAGATACAGTTATTAATGTAAATGGTAGTGCATATACCTACGCTGTATTTGAAAACAATCGTACCCAACAGCACCGGTATTATCGTAAAGAGGGTAACGATTTTTATGAATATTCTTTGGTAACATTGGGGGGTGATACAAGTCCTGACGAACTGGATTTATTAATATTAAAGCAGGATGGAGAAGTTGGAGATAGCTGGGAATCTGATCCATATAGTTTTTCGGTTAGTGGTATTCCCTCGCTTTCTGCAAAAATCCGGGCAAGTATAGAAGCAAGAGATTATTCTACCCGTTTAAATGGCATTCAATATGAAAACCTGATCCAGGTAGATCAGCAACTCTATGTTGAAATAGATGGGGACTATACTCCTGATGATATATTAACTACAATATATTCTAAGGGAATCGGTATTGTGCAATATAATGATCTCGCACTTGGTGGAACGTATATCCTGAAAAGCTACACGCCTTAATTAATTCGTTTTAATTAATATTCTGTTCATTATTTCATTATCAATTTCTACTCTCAGGAAATAAGTAGCCTGGCTGATACCATTCAACTGGTCGAGGATAACGTGATTATACCCCTTCAATGCTTTTGTTTTAACCTGTCTGACTACTCTCCCGAAATTATCCATCACGGTAATAGTTGCTGGTGCATCGCGAGTGGCAATTAAGTCGAATGATATCTTATTATTAAAAGGATTCACCAGTCTTCTTATTTCAGCATTTTTCCCAGTAGTTATTACTTCTCTCCGGGTTCTTGTTAACGAATCACGTACACTTAATACAACTGAACAATTATTTACCATTACCAGGATTGTAGCAGAAGCTGTAAATGAACAATCTGTTGTAGCGAGGTTTTCGGGAGTGGACCCCACTATAAAACGATATATGTTCATATGGTGCGCGCTATCTGCAAGAAACGAAGGCACAAGCTGGGCATTATATTCATATCCCGAAGGAACGGTTTCTGGTGTTGCTGTTCCTGATCCCGCAACCGTCCAGGTTGCTCCATTATCAGTACTTCGTTCAAAACGGTAATACACGTAATTATTAAAGAATGATGTTACCGTTGAGGAAATGTCTACCTGCTGTCCCATACAAACTGCCGCATCACCGCTTGGAACCAGGTTGAGGTCTGGGTTACAGGTTACGAGAGCGATATCATCTACTGCCCAGTCGTTACCACCACCACCAGATGCGTTATTCCGGATAGAAATAGTTATCGATGTTTGTGAAGTACCTGTTCTGAAAAGAAATCCTTTTTTCATCCATCCTGTTGTATCAATTTGACCCGATGAATACCTGTCGAGGTCATCGATTGCAAATGACAAATTCGGGTACACCCCGGGATTATATCTTGATGTTCCGTTTGAATCCACTCCGCAGTTTGTACATATATTTTTCACCCATAAAGAAAATTCATAAGAAGTATTCGGACACAAACCAGTGATTGTTTGTTTATAGGCTTCGAGTGTTGCATAGTCTGCATTTACTACGAGCATATATCCTCCTGGTGTTCCAGGTGCTGCCGGTGGATTTCCTGCTGCGGTGGTTGATCCGGTATGGTCGCCAATAATATCCCAGTGCCCGCTGAACATCCTGTTTGCACATGATGCAGCAGGAGGTGGATTACCTGATGTTGTGATTGAACAATTATTCCTTTTTTCTGCGTTCTGGTAAGTGCTTGCCCAGGGGCTTAAATTATTTACGATAGCATAATTACCATCGCCCAGTGCTGCCGAGGGCCCCACATTAGGAACATAATTATATCCGACAATAGGATAGGATGGTGCAATGGTTCGGTTTTGTACGGTGCCACTGTCGAATGTGCCGCCTGCTTCTGCAACGAAATTCCTTCCAACAGAAGTAGCGCAGATAGGGTCGTTTGAGGAAATCAATATTTTATAACGACTGGCCGAATAAGTAGTTGTTGACCCGCTTGTTGAACTACTTGAGGTTTTAAATTTTATGGTGCCTGCACCCAGTACGATAGTGTCGCCGATATTACCTGTCACCTGCACACGAAATGAAGTAGTGACCAACACGTTTCCTCCTGCTCTTGGTTTATCTTTTGAACTGCCGCCTGTATTTATTGTTCCTGCACCGGTTAAATCGCTGTTGGTGGTATTTGCAGGGGCAGATGGATATCTCCCTAAATTAATCCTGATATTAAATTCACCTGCTCCCGGCGATGCATTATAAGTTGCCGGATCTGCATCAGCTGCTAATGTCCAGCGTTTATAGGTCAGCCCTTCATTGGTGATCAACCTTAATGAATCGTCTATGAAAGTTGTATTTGAGGGAATGTTATCGGTATATCGTGCCCAATAAACCGCATTGCTGTTATGCCCGTTCGGGAACCAGATATTTGTGCGTATTTCAAGAATATCGCCAGGCTCAACCGTTCCGCCCGTAGTTTTTTTGGTAATGTTTACGTAACTATTACCGAATTTAACCTGTGCGTATGAGCACAGCATGACCATGTTCGACAGCAATGCAAGGGTTAAAGAGCAAAGAACGGTTTTCATGATTCAGATTTACTATTGTGAGGACGTCGAACCGGTAAAACTAACTAACGGCCGATGCCCTGTCAATAGTAAAACGACGTATTCTAATTTATATTTCCCACCATTTTAGCGGGAATTACCCATTCATCAAACTGTTCAGGGGTAACATAGCCCAGCTTCACTGCCATTTCTTTAAGTGTAGTGCCTTCTTTATGAGCCTTTTGTGCGATTTCTGCGGCCTTATAATACCCTATTTTGGTGTTCAGGGAGGTAACCAGCATCAGTGAATTATCCACATGTTTTTTTATATTATTTTCTATAGGTTCGATGCCAACGGCGCATTTATCGTTAAAAGAAACGCATCCGTCGGCAATTAAACGGGCACTGTGCAGGAAATTATAGATCATCATGGGCTTGAAAACGTTCAGCTCAAAATGCCCCATAGAGCCTCCAATACTGATGGCAACATCGTTTCCCAGTACCTGGGCCGCAATCATGGTCAATGCTTCACATTGAGTGGGGTTCACTTTCCCCGGCATAATTGACGAACCCGGCTCGTTATCAGGAATAAATAGTTCCCCGATTCCTGATCTTGGTCCCGAAGAAAGCATTCTTATATCATTTGCTATTTTCATTAAGCTGACAGCGACTGTTTTTAATGCGCCGTGCGCCTCAACGATAGCATCGTGTGCAGCGAGTGATTCGAATTTATTTTCTGCAGTGATGAATGGCAGTTTTGTTAATGCGGAAATATGTTTAGCTACATTTTCAGAGTATCCCTCAGGGGTATTTATCCCTGTGCCCACTGCTGTGCCGCCCAATGCGAGTTCCGATAAATGAGCGAGTGTATTTTTTACGGCTTTTAATCCGTGGTCTAACTGTGATACATATCCGCTGAATTCCTGTCCCACAGTTAAAGGTGTTGCGTCCATGAAATGTGTTCTTCCAATCTTCACCACATGCATGAATTTTTTACTTTTCTCCTTTAATGTATCTCTTAATTTTTCTATTGCGGGGATGGTTGATTCCAACAATATTTTATAGGCGGCAATATGCATTGCAGTTGGAAAGGTGTCGTTTGATGACTGCGATTTATTTACATCATCATTTGGATGTAGTACCTTTTCTTTATCATCTAATTTACCACCATTCATTACATGTCCGCGATAAGCAATTACCTCGTTTACATTCATATTGCTTTGCGTGCCACTGCCTGTTTGCCAAACTACTAAAGGGAAATATTCATCGAGTTTTCCTTCCAGTATTTCATCGGCTACCTTGCCGATGAGATCCGATTTTTCTTTCGATAGAACACCTGCTTCCAGGTTAGTGAGCGCTGCAGCTTTTTTCAGATATGCAAATGCCCGGATAATTTCTTTAGGCATTTTATTGATATCCTGGGCTATTTTAAAGTTATCAATGCTTCTTTGCGTTTGTGCGCCGTATAATGCATCCACAGGAACCTTCACTTCGCCCATGGTGTCTTTTTCAATTCGGTAATTACTCATAATATTAATTTTTAGAGAAACTGCCCTCTCCACTTTGAAAAAGGGGAGCCGCGTACACTAAAGCTTCAGCGCACGCGAAACGGGGTATTTCACCTGTTTTTAAAATTCGCTTTTCTTTTTTCTAAAAATGCGTTACGACCTTCTTTCATGTCTTCTGTGGCAAAACATTCGCCGAATATTTTAGCTTCTAATTCATATCCTTCAATTGTTTCATCAAATACGGCGTTGGTGGCTTTAATACAGCCAGCAACAGCAATGGGTCCTTTTGTATTAATGAGGCCAAGTATTTCCTTCGACTTACTAATTAAATTTTCCTGTTCCACAATATGATTAACTAATCCATATTGCAGTGCAGTGTTTGCATCAATCATATTTGCAGTGAGTAATAATTCTAGAGCACGACCCTTACCGATCAATTGTGCTAATCGTTGTGTTCCTCCGTAGCCGGGTACCAGCCCCAGGTTAACTTCGGGTTGACCGAATTTTGCATTAGGAGAAGCAATACGTATATGACAGCTCATTGCAACTTCGCAACCGGCACCCAATGCGAATCCATTAATGGCTGCAATAAATGGCTTGGGTGATTTTTCTATTTTAAAGAATATAAGTTGCCCCTTTCTTGATAATTCAAATCCTTCTTTCTGTACTCCGCTGAATTCACTGATATCTGCACCTGCAATAAACGCTTTTGACCCCGCGCCTGTAAGAATAACTGATTTAATTTCAGGATTATTGTACACTTCATCCACCACCAATCCTAGTTCATTCATTACTGTAACGTTAATAGCATTTAGTTTGTCGGGACGATTAATTGTTATGGTGAGAATATTATTTTCAATACTGGTAAGCAATGTTTGGTACATACAGGTAATAAATTAAATAATTAAAAATTGCGGTGTTTGGCTACCCATTCTTTTATATAATTTGCTATATCTGCTGTTGGTGTGCCAGGAGGAAATAATTTTCCCACACCCATTTCATAGAGGGTTTGCATATCATCTTCAGGAATTATCCCCCCACCGGTAACTAATACATCATCCATTTGTTTTTCCTTAAGCAGTGTCATTACCTTCGGGAATACTGTCATGTGCGCACCGCTGAGAATACTTATGCCGATAGCGTCAACGTCTTCCTGTAACGCTGCGTTTACCACCATTTCGGGTGTTTGACGAAGGCCGGTGTAAATAACTTCCATGCCTGCATCGCGAAGAGAAGTAGCAATTACTTTTGCGCCGCGATCGTGACCGTCGAGCCCTATTTTAGCTACAAGAATGCGGAGAGGTCTTTCTTTGTTCATGGTTGTTACTTTTTGGTCACTCCGTTGCAAATGTATTCAGCGATAGCTGTAACAACTTATGCCAATACAGCACACGTTAACCGAACTACGGTTGAGATACCTGCGCCAGGGACGCTTCAATTCTTTTTATGGTTTCTTCTTTTCCTATTACTTCTGCAATATCAAAAACTCCGGGCCCCATTTTCTTTCCTACAAGCATTATTCTTAGTGGCAATAGTACTTCTCCGGGTTTAATATTTTTGGTGGCGGCCAGCTCTTTGAATTTATTTTCTAAAGAATGCGCTTCCCATTCTCCTGCATTATTCATCATTGATACAGCTTCTTCGAAGAATTTTGTTTTATCCTCGCTCCATTTTGGTTTTACTGAATCAATGTCGATTGCTGCAGGTGTTTCAAAAAAGAAATAACTGTTTGGCCAGATATCAGTTAATAATGTGCATCTTTCTTTTACAAGAGAGGCAACCTTTAAAAGTTTGTCTTCAGGATAATTGGTTTTTTTGCGTAGCTCTTCAATAATTATTTTATCTCCGCTTTTTTTGATCCATTCATGGTTGAACCATTTAGCCTTTTCATAATCAAATTTGGCTCCGCTGCTATGAATTCTTTCTATGGAAAATTTTTCAATTAATTCTTCTTTGGTAAATATTTCCTGTCCGCTGCCGTCGTTCCATCCTAATAATGCGAGAAGGTTAATAAATGCTTCAGGCAAAAATCCTTTTTCTTTAAATCCTTCAGTTAGTTCATTTGTTTTGGGATCTGTCCAGTTCATCGCAAATACCGGGAAGCCGTATTTAGCCCCATCACGTTTGCTTAATTTTCCGTTGGGCCCGAGTATTAATGGTAAGTGTGCCCACTGCGTCAGTTCGGAT
>CAYLVR010000061.1:0-17393 GCA_964387165.1 uncultured Chitinophagaceae bacterium
GGGATATTACCAATTTCGTTTGGTGGGTAGGTATCGGTCACGCCGGAACATTGATCTCTGCGATCCTGCTGTTATTCAGGCAGGGCTGGAGAACAGGTGTGAATCGTGCGGCTGAAGCGATGACGATATTTGCAGTAATGTGTGCGGGCCAGTTTCCGATCTGGCACATGGGTCGTGTTTGGATGGCATTTTTCGTACTACCTTATCCAAATACCCGCGGTCCTTTATGGGTTAACTTCAATTCCCCGCTTCTCTGGGATGTATTCGCGATCTCGACGTATTTCACCGTATCATTATTATTCTGGTATAGTGGTTTGCTACCCGACTTAGCCACAGTGCGCGACAGGGCAAAACTGAAATGGAGAAAGAAAATGTATGGCCTGCTTTCTTTTGGGTGGACAGGTTCTACAAAACACTGGCAGCGTCATGAAAGTTTATCTCTTGTACTTGCCGGGTTAAGTACCCCACTTGTATTATCAGTTCATACTATAGTATCATTCGACTTTGCCACATCAGTAATTCCGGGATGGCACACTACTATCTTCCCTCCCTATTTCGTTGCGGGTGCGATATTCTCGGGATTCGCGATGGTGCAAACACTATTGCTGATCACCAGGAAAGTATTGAATCTCAAGGATTATATTACGCTGGAGCACATCGAAGTGATGAATAAAGTAATTGTGCTGACGGGATCGATTGTTGGTATTGCATATTTAACTGAATTATTTGTTGCATGGTATGGGCAGAATGAATATGAAGCATGGGCGTTTATGGAGAACAGGGCGAATCCTTTTAGTCCTTACGGGTGGAGTTACTTCCTGATGATGAGTTGTAACGTACTATCGCCCCAGATATTCTGGTTCAGAAAAATGAGAAGAAATATTACTGTTACATTTTTTATGTCGGTAATTGTAAATATCGGTATGTGGTTTGAGCGTTTTGTAATTATTGTTACATCAATCTACCGCGATTATCTTCCCAGCAGCTGGAGTACATATTACACTCCAACAATATGGGAGATTGGTTTTTATCTCGGTACGTTCGGGCTATTCTTTACATGTTATTTCTTATTCTCTAAGTTCTTCCCGGTTATTGCGATTGCAGAAATCAAACATATCCTGAAGAAGAATGGAGAAAGTTTCAAAGACAGAATGGATGTGGTGGAAAGAAAACAGACAGATGAATTATTTAACGAAGAGATGCACGCGGAACATCATTAATTGAACTCTAATTAAGCAAAATGGCTATAAAAAAATTTGTTGTCGGCGTTTTTGATGAAGAGAATACACTCTTCAATGCGGTGAGCAGGGTGCGTCATTCAGGGTATCGCATTCATGATGTGTACACACCTTTTCCAATTCATGGATTAGATAAGGTAATGGGTCTTCGCGACACCAGCTTACACACTGCGGGGTTTATTTACGGAATAGCGGGAACCACTACGGCTCTGGGGTTTATTTCATGGATCTTTACAAACGACTGGCCCCTGAATATAGGCGGTAAACCTCATTTCGCATTACCCGCGTGGATACCTATAACATTTGAGCTTACCGTATTGTTTTCGGCGGTGGGGATGGTACTTACATTTTGTTATTTATGTCAGCTTGCACCGTTTGTAAGAAAACATCATTTTCATGCAAGAGCAACGGACGACAAGTTTGTGATGGTGATAGATTGTTCTGCAAAAAATAACGAATCGGAAGTAAGCGGATTTCTGAATAGTATAGGAGCCACCGAAATTAATGTTCAGCATGCAGAAACAGGATGGTGGTTAGGAACTTATGACAAGGAACAAAAACTTATTGCAGAATGAGACAAATCTTAATTATATCAGCTCTTGCGCTTACCCTTTGGGCCTGCTCCGACGTGAGAAGATCACCCGGAAGAGTTTATATGCCGGATATGGCATACAGCAGGGCTTATGAAACATATGCATCCACGGCTAATCTGGATTCGCATGGAATTCGTTATGATAAAAAGCCTGTACCAGGAACGATAAAAAGAGGGGAGTTTTTTCCTTTTCCTTTAGCTAAAGATGAAGGCGCTGATACAACAAATTATATATTATCAAAACAGGTAGTTAACCCGATGCCCGCTTTGAATGATGTGCAAATGAAAGAGGCTGAGAGATTATATCTTGTTAATTGTGGTATTTGTCACGGTGCGAAACTCGATGGAAATGGTCCATTATATAATGGTGGAAATGGTCCTTATGCGGCGGCTCCGAGAAATCTGCTCACCAGTCCGGTATTAGAGATGCCTGACGGGCAATTGTTTTATTCGATCACTTATGGCAAGGGGCAAATGGGACCTTATGGTCCGCAATTGAGTACCACCCAGAGATGGATGATAATTCATTATCTTAATGCGAAACAGAGCGGAGATGCTCCGGAAGCAACAACAGATTCAAAGACTACTGTAAAAAATTAATAAACAACCCTCCTTCGCCCCTTCGGGGCTACGGCGGGCAAAGAACTGAGCATGGCAATTAAAGAATATTTCGAAGTTCCCGGGCGATACAAAAACTGGTCATATGGTTTGATCGGTATTGGGATATTATCGCTGGTGGTGGGCTTTATGATGTACGGAACCGGTGATGATATTCACCATAAAACCCGTTTCTGGGCCACGTTGCTGCATAACAGTACTTATTTTTTGCTGCTCGTTAATACGGGTATGTTTTTTATCTGTGCCACTACCCTGGCTTTTGGTGGATGGCAGATTGCCTTTGGCAGAGTATCGGAAGCAATTGCTGCAGCAGTTCCGTTAATAGGGGTTATAACATTAGTAATTTTACTGGCAATAGCTTTTGGCGGTGATAGTATGTCTCATATTTATCATTGGACAAACGTCAAAGAAGTAGAGGCCGATCCTATTTTAAAAGGTAAAAAACCATTCTTAAATATATCGTTCTTTACTATCTGGACCATATTAACGATAGGTTTATGGGCAGTGTTGGGATATAAAGTAAGGAGGTTATCGATTGAGTCTGATAAAGGAACAATGAGTGTTGATCAGGGCAAAAAATATATTTGGAAAAATACAGTTTGGGCGGCATTATTCATCGTATGGTTTGCACTTACTGTATTATCTACAACACCGTGGTTATGGTTGATGAGTATTGATGCGCATTGGTATTCTACCATGTATAGCTGGTACACATTCGCGAGCACATGGGTTGCTGGTATTGCCCTGATATTATTATTTGTGGTTTATTTGAAGAATCGTGGTTACCTGGAATACACTAACAGTGAACATATCCATGACCTCGGCAAGTTCATGTTTGCTTTTTCAATATTCTGGGCCTACTTGTGGTTCTCACAGTTTATGTTGATCTGGTACGCAAACATACCTGAAGAAACAGTGTATTTTAAATCAAGAACAGAAGGAGCGTACACCGGAGTTTTCTGGCTCAGCTTTATTATCAACTTCCTCGCGCCATTATTGATATTAATGAGAAGAAGTTCGAAAAGGAAATACAGCACTATAACTATAATGGCCCTGGTGATTATTTTCGGTCACTGGCTCGATTTTCACCAGATGATTTTTGCAAGTGTGGCGCCGGATCATGTAGAAATGAATTTATTCGATTATGGAATAGCGCTCGGATTTATAGGTATTATTATGCTGGTGGTTGGTCGCACGTTGAGTAAATATCCTCTTGTGGCGAAAAACCATCCGTTTATAAAAGAAAGTATTATTCACCATACATAGTAAATTAATGTCTTCAACAGGAATATTCTTATTGGCAATACTAGCGCTTGGGTTTCTGATCACGTTTCAGATTGCAAAGGCGAGTGAGTACGTATCGATTCTGAAAGGAGAAAAAAAAGCTTTTGAACAGAGTAACAGGGTAAATGCATTTCTCCTGGTGGTATTTCTTGTACTGGGATTAATTGGAATTTACTGGTGCCATGAATTATTGTATGGCAAAACCTTACTGCCTTTTCCTTCTGCATCGGATCATGGTGAGAAGATCGATACCATGATGTTTATTACCATCGCAGTAACAGGAGTTGTGTTTTTTATTACACAGATCCTTCTTTTCTGGTTTGCATTTAAATATCAGTATACAGAAAAAAGAAAAGCATTTTTCTATCCTCATAATACTAATTGGGAAATATTATGGACGACCATTCCTGCTATTACGCTTTGTATACTTGTGGGATTCGGCTTATACTACTGGTATAGAATAACCGGTGATGCCCCTAAAGATTCATTGCAGGTCGAAATAACCGGAAAACAATTCGGATGGATATACAGGTATCCGGGGAAGGATAATGTGTATGGTAAAAAATATTATAAAAATATCGACGAGGCAAATAGTAATGATCTCGGGTTGATATGGGATGATCCTTATACTCATGATGACATTGTTACTACTGAAGCAATGTACCTGATCAAGGATCAGCCGGTAAAGATCAATATATTCTCCCGGGATGTTATTCATGATGTTGGTTTACCACATTTCCGTATGAAAATGGATGCAGTGCCCGGCACACCAACAACAATGCATTTCACGCCGAAATACACGACGGAAGAAATGAAAAAGATCACAGGTAATTCAAAATTTGAATACGAGATTGCCTGCGACCAGATGTGTGGCAATGGACATTATTCAATGAAAGGTGTAGTAAAAGTAGTAACACGTGATGAGTTTATTTTATGGAGAGCAAAGCAGAAGCCAAAATATCTGCAGGCTTTTCCAGACAAGGATCCGGCAAATAATAAACCGGCAGCAACAATTGATACCGCCGCTACTGCAGTAACACCAACTGTAGCAGCGACAAAATAATTTTTTAAATTTTTTAGAATGAGCAACGAAGCAGCAATGCATGGTCAACCTGAAATAATTACTTCTCATGAAGCGCATCATGACGAGCATCATGTTCATCATCATAAAGAGACCTTCATAACTAAGTATGTATTCAGCCAGGACCATAAAACGATCGCCAAGCAATTTTTGATTAGTGGTATGATATGGGCTATCCTGGGTGGGTTGATGTCGGTATTGTTTCGTTTACAATTAGGTTATCCCGACCAGGCTTTCCCGATCCTTGAAGATATACTCGGGAAATGGGCAAAGGGTGGTAAAATAACTGCCGAAGCATACTATGCATTAGTAACTATGCACGGAACGGTGCTGATATTCTTTGTGTTAACAGGTGGATTAAGCGGAACCTTTGCCAATTTCTTAATACCATTACAGATTGGCGCGAGGGATATGGCTTCGCCATTCCTGAATATGCTTTCTTACTGGTTCTTTTTTACAGCAAGTATAATAATGCTTTGCTCATTTTTTGTTCAGACTGGTCCTTTTAGCGGGGGGTGGACGGCATACCCGCCATTAAGTGCATTGGGGGATGCCTCGCCGGGCTCTAAAGCGGGCATGGACTTCTGGCTAATCAGTATGGCATTGTTTGTTGTTTCATCATTACTCGGAGGTTTGAACTATGTTTCAACCATACTAAATATGCGTACAAAGGGAATGAGTATGACAAGATTGCCGCTTACTATGTGGGCGCTATTCTTTACAGCAGTTCTTGGTATTCTTTCTTTCCCTGTATTATTATCCGGATTTATATTGCTGTTGTTCGATCGTCACGCCGGCACCAGCTTCTTCCTTTCAGATATTTATATGGCTTCTACCCAAACAGCATTACCCAATGAAGGGGGAAGCGCTATTTTATATCAGCACTTATTCTGGTTCCTGGGCCATCCCGAAGTATATATCATTATTCTCCCTGCCATGGGAATAGTGTCGGAGGTATTGAGTGTGAATGCAAGGAAACCAATTTTCGGATATATGGCAATGGTGGGTTCTTTATTTGCGATCGCTATTCTTGCGTTTCTGGTTTGGGCGCATCATATGTTTGTAAGCGGGTTAAATCCATTCCTTGGATCGGTATTCGTATTATTAACGTTATTAATTGCGATACCGTCAGCTATTAAAGTATTTAACTGGCTCACAACCATCTGGAAAGGAAATTTGAGACTGACGCCGGGAATGCTTTTCTCAATCGGCTTTGTAAGTTTATTTATTTCAGGTGGATTAACGGGGATATTCGTTGGTAATTCAACTCTTGATATAGCATTACACGATACTTATTTCGTAATTGCGCATTTCCATATCGTAATGGGTGTTGCGGGATTCTTTGGAATGTTTGCCGGTGTTTATCACTGGTTCCCTAAAATGTATGGCCGTTATATGAATAACACGATGGCGTATATTCATTTCTGGGTAACCCTGATCGGATCTTATTTAATTTTCTGGCCAATGCACTATGAGGGATTGGCGGGTATGCCTCGCCGTTACCTTGATTATTCCAACTGGTCATCATTTAATCAGTTCACTGATCTGAATAAATTTATTTCTACTGTATCGATGGTAGTGTTTGCCGTACAGCTGATGTTTATATTTAATTTCTTCTACTCAATATTCAAGGGTAGAAAAGTTACCGTATTGAATCCATGGGGATCAACAACGCTGGAATGGACAACACCCATACGCCCGGGTCACGGTAACTGGACAGGAGAAATTCCTGAAGTACATCGCTGGGCATATGATTACAGTAAGGATGGAAGAGAATATATTTCTCAAACCGAACCGATTGCACCAGATGAAAGGGAGCATTAGGAGCAAAAGATAGCTACTATTAACATTAGGTTCCTCCGGAACCGCGCCGTAGCCGCAAAATGTTAGTACCGGCAGTGGAAACAAAAAATAAAATCGCCCCGGAGGGGTGACATATAAAATAAATATGCGTCCCTCTGAGCCAAAAAACAGTTCTTTTACAATAGCGAGTAAGGTGCGCGACTACATGATGCTGGTGAAATTCAGTCTCAGCTTCATGGTGGTTTTTTCGGCGGTTGTCAGTTACCTGCTGGCGCCTAAGGTTGTAGAGTTCAACTGGCTGATGATCATATTGCTTTTTGTTGCCGGTTTACTGGTAACAGGAAGTGCAAATGCAGTTAACCAGGTTGTGGAAAAGGATACTGATGCGTTGATGCAGAGAACAGCAAAAAGGCCGATACCTTCAGGAAGGATGAGCACAACAGAAGGCTGGACCTTTGCAATCATTGCAGGTCTTGCCGGAGTGATCATACTTGCATATTTTTTTAACCTGCTGAGTGCGGCCATTGCTGCAGTAAGCTGGTTTATTTATGCATTTATGTACACACCGCTTAAAAAGGTCAGTTCTGTTTCGGTGCTGGTGGGTGCGGTTCCCGGTGCGTTGCCTTGTTTAATAGGCTGGGCGGCGGGACAGGATGAACTAAGTGCAGGCGGATGGATATTATTTGCGATTCAATTCTTTTGGCAGTTCCCGCATTTCTGGGCAATTGCATGGATTGCGCACAATGATTATTCTAATGCAGGATTTAAATTGATGCCATCGGTACAGGGGCCCGGAAAATATTCAGCCATCCAGTCGATAATATATTCGCTGGTGCTGGTTCCGGTTGGTACACTTCCTTATCTTGCCGGCATGAGCGGGATAGTGAGTTTCTGGATATTGCTGGTAATGAATTTGTGGATGGTATGGCTCTCGGTGCAGCTATACAGGAGCATGACAAAAAAAGCAGCGAGGAGTGTGATGTTTGGAAGTTATGTTTACCTGGCAATTGTTTTCCTGGCATTGCTGGCCGATAAAATTTAAAAGGGATAAATTAAATAAAGTGAACGCAGTAGTAGTGAGTACACAAAGAAAAAAGATTCATCCCCATAAATTCACTTTATGGGTAGCGCTGGGCAGTATCATTATGATGTTTGCAGGGCTAACCAGTGCGTATATAGTTAAGGAAGCGCAGCCCGAATGGAGCACTGTGATGATGCCTAAAGTGTTTTATTATTCAACAGCGGTATTACTGATCAGCAGTCTTACCGTTCAGATGGCACTGAAAGCATTTAAAGAAAGAAATATGAGGCAGTACCGTAGTTTGATTACTACCACTGCTATACTGGGACTGGCTTTTATTGGAATGCAGTTGATAGGGTTCACCCAGATATGGAATTCGGGAACGGATTTCAGAGGATCGGGAGGTGGACAGTTCCTGTATATTATTTTTGGATTACATGGATTGCACGTGTTGGGAGGAGTGGTGGCATTGCTCGTAATGTTTTTTAAAGCATTTAGCCCTAAGTTAAGGAACTATAATCCTGTATCAGTTGAGTTGGTAAGCACATACTGGCATTTTGTTGATCTGTTATGGATCTACCTGTTTGTGTTTTTTGTTTTTACGTTATAGAATTTGTAGAGATTTAAGTGTCTCCCCCTGGAGTGGGATCACAGAATAAAATATATAAAATAAGTTATGGCAGAAACAGCTGTTGCAAATCAAAAGTTGTGGGGAGGTGGGAAAAGCCCCTATAATGTGGAATACGGAAAACTCATGATGTGGTTTTTCCTGATGAGTGATGCCTTCACATTTGGAGCATTCCTGATCTCCTATGGAACCGTTAGGTTTGCCACTAACGGATGGCCTGATCCTATCGAAGTGTTTTCTTCTTTTCCTTTTGCCGGACACGCAGATCTGCCGCTGGTGTTTGTGAGTGTTATGACCTTTATTCTCATTATGAGTTCGGTAACAATGGTGCTTGCCGTAGGCGCCGGGCATTCGAATGATAAAAAAGGCGTAATTAAATACATGTTGTGGACAATACTGGGTGGTATTGCGTTTCTCGGGTGCCAGGCATGGGAGTGGCATCACCTTCATGAGCAGGGTGCATGGTGGGGGATGAACCCTTTTAACAATTATGATGGTAGCGTTTCAACAACAAACTTTACCAATTTCTTTTTTACGATAACAGGATTTCATGGGTTCCACGTATTATCGGGTATAATTATTAATATTATTATGCTTATTATGACGATTAATGGAGTATTTGAAAGAAGAGGCCATTACCTGATGATTGAAAAAGCCGGCTTATACTGGCACTTTGTGGACCTTGTATGGGTGTTTGTATTTACGTGTTTCTACCTGTTTTAATTATCGAATTATTTAATAAAAGAATTGTATGGCACATACGGAAGCGCATTCTCATGACAATAAACACAGCTTTGATACAAAAGCGATCTGGCGCACGTTCTGGATCTTATTAATTATTACCTGTCTAGAGCTGGCAGTGGGTATGTTTGTTGCCCCCCATTTTCACGCATATAAGTTATGGTTCAATATTCTTTATATTATATTTACTCTCGCAAAAGCATTTTATATTATTGCTGAATTTATGCACCTGGGGCATGAATTGAAAACGCTGATCATGTCGGTTGCAATACCTGCCTTATTGTTCTTATGGTTCATCGGCGCGTTTTTATGGGATGGAGATGCGTTTAAAAATGCCCGGAATAATATGGACCCTTACCATAAAGAAATAAAGATGGCCCCCAAGGCAGCACCAGCACATGGTGAGCATGAAGAACACCTCAAATAGCCTAACTTTGCCGCTCAATTAGAAATCTTGAGCAAAAAAGCCCTGTTTGCACTTTGTATTGCTGTACTTCTTCCTGTTGCCAGTTATTTTTTAGTAAAAGAAGTAAGTGAAGGTGTTGTGAATATGCCTAAAAGATTTTTCGCTGATACCGTTATTTCAAAAGTTGAAAATGGTAAAATCATAACAGACACTGTATGGCACCAATTGGCCAATATTACACTTGTAAATCAACTGGGCGACACTGTTTCTCTTGATGATATTCAAGGCAGCATAATTATTGCCAATTATTTTTTTACCAGATGCCCGTCTATTTGCCCTACGCTCACAAAAAACATGAAAGAACTGCAGGATGCTATGAAGATGAAGGACCTGAGAAAAAAGATTGACAGCAGCTTTGTAAGATTTATTTCATTTAGCGTTGACCCCGAACGTGATTCTGCGCAGGTATTAAAAAAATATGCTGACAGATATGGAATAAACCATGACACATGGTGGATGCTCACCGGTCCGAAAAAGACTATTTACGATTATGCATTTAATGAATTAAAACTGGGATTGCAGGATGGCGAAGGGATTGATACGGACTTTATTCATACCGAAAAGTTTGTATTAATAGACAGAAGCCGGGTGGTAAGGGGATACTATAACGGCCTCGATAGCGCTTCTATGTCGAAACTCGCAGAAGATATTACATTGCTCATGTTAGAGAAAGACAAAAAGAAAAAACGAAAATTGTTTTAGTTATGCTGGAACCGATTTTAGCTAAAAACGACAAAAGAGCGAAGCTGGTTATTTTATCTCTTTCCATAGTTGTGTTTATTGCAATCGTTATTTTGGGTCGTGTACAGGTTCCGGTCGGCGGTGATTTTGATATACATATCTTTGCAAAGATCAATGCAATAATTAATTCTATAGTTTCTGTGTTGCTAATCGCAGGATTGATTGCTGTGAAGGGCCATAATTACAAAGCGCACAGGAATATTATGCTTACTGCTATAGCGCTTTCAGCGTTGTTTCTTGTTTCTTATGTTTGCCACCATCTTTTGGCGGGCGATACAAAGTTTGGAGGAACAGGAACGATCCGCTATGTATATTTTACTATTTTGATCACGCATATATTCCTGGCGGCAATTATTCTTCCTTTTATACTATACACTGCATACAGGGCCTCCATTTCGGAATGGCCGCAGCATAAGAAACTGGCTAAAATTACCTGGCCGGTTTGGTTGTATGTTTCTGTATCCGGGGTGATAGTGTATTTATTAATCAGTCCTTATTATTAGGTTATTCTTACAAGAAAGAAACCTCTCGTTAAATTATAACGGGAACAATACGGCTGCAATAAACAATTGATTATAATTCCGATGAAGGGTCCCAGAATACTTCTTTAAAATTCTGTATCTGGTCGTTGATTACTTTAATTTTTTCTTTCTCTAATAAGCGTTGCATTTCATCGGGATCACTGAAATGATGTTTGCCGGTTAACATACCATTGCGGTTTACGACCCTGTGAGCAGGAACTTTTAAGCGGTAATTATGTGAACCATTCATTGCCCAGCCAACCATACGTGCAGATAATTTTGTGCCGAGGCATGTCGCGATAGCGCCATAAGATGTAACGCGTCCCTTCGGAATTTGTCGTACTACTTCATATACTAATTCAAAAAAAGATTCGTCTTTTTTACCAGAGGGGGTAATTGACTTCAATTTGTCTCTCGCAGGAATTTTATTCTTTTTTGCTTTGGCCATCTTTACGCTGTTGTAATAACATTGAACGTTTGGGTTCTTTTACATTGATATAGTCATAAGGGCAATGCCTGCATCCATTTCCACAACAATAACCGCGACTCAGCAAATACTGCTCAGTAAAAATAGTGAATCCATCATCGTTGGAATATGATTCAGGCTCCTCGTCGTTCTGTTTCCTGTTCAACAATCAATTCTTTTAGCTGGTTATCGTTATCGGGTAATATATCGGCTGGCAATTTGAATTGCAAATAATGTATCCTGCTACTATTTGCAATATCAAGCCCTTCGTAATGAGTCTTGATCATTAATTCTTTTGAAATGCCAGGATCAGTATATACATCATCTATATCTTTAATTAGTTCCAACCCGTAAAAACTGATCACCAGCTTTGTAAACAAATACAGATCAGGCGAGTCAGTTTTTAAATGAATTTTACCTTCGTTAGATAATATCTGTTGGTATAAGCGTAAAAAATATGGATGTGTCAGTCTTTTTCTGGCACGCGACGTTCTTAATTGCGGATCCGGAAAAGTGATCCATATTTCTGAAACTTCACCTTTATTAAAATACTGAGTTATTTTATCGATATGGCTTCTTACAAAACCCACATTGACTAAATTCTTTTCCAGGGCTTTTTTGGCACCCACCCAGATGCGGTTGCCTTTAAGGTCAACACCCAGAAAGTTTCTTTCAGGGTGTAAAAGCCCTAGCCCGACAGCGTATTCTCCTTTTCCGCACGCCAGTTCCAGGGTGATAGGGTTATTATTTTTGAAAAAACCCGCCCATTTGCCCTGCATTTGCAGGGGATACTCAAGGACGTTGGCGAAAGTTCTGATTTCTGCAAAACGTTGCAATTTCTTCTGAGCCATTAATACGAAGGTAAATAATAAATGAAGAGTGCTAAATTCGCGTAAAGTAAAATAATAAAAGATGAAGCTGTCGACAAAACTGATACACGGAGGAATTGAACCCGATCCTTCAACTGGCGCTATAATGACCCCTATTTACCAAACGTCGACCTACGTACAGGAGGCGCCGGGTAAAAATAAAGGCTTTGAATACGCGCGCTCGCAGAATCCTACAAGAACGATCCTGGAAGCAGCACTGGCAATAAGTGAAAATGCAAAGTTCGGATTAAGCTTCAGCAGTGGAGTGGCGGCAACCGATGCGGTAATAAAGTTACTGGCGCCGGGTGATGAAGTGATTGCCGGTAATGATATGTACGGCGGCACTTACCGTTTATTTACGAAAGTGTTTCAAAAATTCGGAATTAAATTTCATTATGTGGATATGCTTGATGTGAAAAACATCAGCGCTAAAATAAACAGTAATACAAAACTGATATGGCTGGAAACGCCCACAAATCCATTATTGAATATTGTTGATATCGCTGCGGTAACAAATTCGGTTAAAGGGAAAAAGATCATTGTGTGTGTTGATAATACTTTCGCTTCTCCTTATTTACAAAATCCGCTTGATTTGGGCGCCGATATTGTAATGCACTCCGCAACTAAATATTTAGGTGGCCATAGCGATGTTATTCATGGTTGTTTAATGATGAACGATGCAGATCTTCGCGAGCAATTATATTTTATACAGAAAAGTTGTGGTGCGGTTCCTGGTCCGCAGGATTGTTTTTTAATATTACGTGGATTAAAAACGCTTCATTTAAGAATGGAAAGGCATTGTGAGAATGGAATTAAAATAGCGCATTTTTTACGTAACCATCCAAAGGTTGGGAAAGTATATTGGTGCGGATTTGAAGATCATCCCGGCTATGCCATTGCTAAAAAACAAATGCGTGGATTTGGAGGAATGATGAGCTTTGCTTTAAAGGACGACAGTGTTGATACTGCTAAAAAAGTATTATCATCGACTAAAATATTTGCCCTGGCTGAAAGCCTTGGTGGAGTTGAATCCTTAATTAATCATCCTGCAAGCATGACGCATGCTTCTATTCCCCGCGAAGAAAGAATTAAGAATGGCTTAACCGATTCTTTGATTCGTTTAAGTATAGGTGTGGAAGATGCTGATGACCTGATTGAAGATTTGAACCAGGCAATTAATGGATAATGCTGAATTAAAAAAATTCCTGGATCGCAAAGTAAAAGAATATAACCGGCCATCATTTATTGAACACGATCCTGTTTCTGTTCCGCATTCGTTCACAAAAAAGCAGGATATAGAAATTGCAGGTTTTTTTGCTGCCATATTTGCATGGGGTATCCGCACGACAATAATTAATAAGTGTCGTGAATTAATGAGATTAATGGACGATGCACCGCATGATTTTATCGTTAATCATAAAGAAAAGGACAGAAGAAGATTTGAAGCTTTTTGTCATAGAACGTTTAATGCTACAGATCTTCTTTATTTTATTGCTTTCCTGCAGCAGCATTATAAGAAGTACGATTCTTTGGAAGATGCTTTTATTCGCTGCTTGCCGGCTTCTTCCAGGGAAGGGGGGCGAATCGTTCAGCATTCTTTAGATTATTTCTACACTTATTTTTTTTCACTGGAAGATGTTCCTGCCCGTACACGCAAACATATCGCAGCGCCTATGAAAAATTCAGCTTGTAAACGATTAAACATGTTCTTAAGGTGGATGGTAAGGAACGATAACAATGGCGTTGATTTCGGATTGTGGAAAACGATAAAACCATCGGAGCTTATCTGTCCGCTTGATCTGCATGTTGCCCGCGTGGCCAAACGCTTCGATCTTCTTGACCGCCCTGATCCCGATTGGCAATCTGCCGTTCAGCTAACAGACAACCTAAAAAAATTCGATGCAAAGGACCCTGTAAAATACGATTATGCCCTCTTCGCTCTCGGTGTAGTGGAGCGGTTTTAGCTGCATTTCATACCTTTGAACAAAATCAGGATTACCTATGCCAGGATATGAATTTTTTGGAGAAGAGGAGAGAAACGAAGTAAAAGAAGTGCTCGAAACAGGGATATTAATGCGTTATGGTTTTGACGGTGCAAGAAAAGGAAGATGGAAATCAAAAGAACTGGAAGAGGAGATCAGCAAGAAATTTGGTAGTAAACATGCACAACTTGTGAGCAGCGGCACTGCTGCATTAACCACAGCGTTAGCTGCACTGGGTGTGGGCTATGGTGATGAAGTAATTATGCCCAGCTTCACGTTTGTTGCCAGTTTTGAAGCTGTACTTAGCGTTGGGGCGGTACCGGTGCTGGTTGATGTAGATGATTCGCTTACATTAAACCCTTCAGCGGTTAAAGAAGCGATTACATCAAAAACAAAATGTATTATGCCTGTGCATATGTGTGGCAGCATGGCAGATATGGATGCACTTTCGAATATCTGTAAAGAAAATAATTTGCTTTTACTGGAAGATGCCTGCCAGAGTATTGGCGCATCATATAAAGGGAAATATCTCGGTACAATCGGGGATGCGGGAACATTTTCGTTTGATTTTGTAAAAACATTTACCTGTGGTGAGGGCGGGGTCGTAATGACGAATAATCCGGAAGTGTACACCAAATGCGACGCGTATAGTGATCACGGACATGATCATAAAGGTGTTGACCGCGGAGCTGATCTTCATCCGGTCATTGGATATAATTACAGGATATCTGAATTACATGCTGCAGTAGGATTGGCGCAAATTAAAAAACTCGACCAGTTCTTATCTATACAAAAAAGAAATCATGCCACGCTGAAAGCGATGCTGCAGCAAATTCCGGAAATTAGTTTCAGAAGAATTCCGGATCCGAATGGCGACAGTTGTACGTTTCTGAGTTGGTTCCTGCCTTCGGCAGAGGAGGCAAAAGCTGTAATTACGGAATTGAAATCGAAGAATATTTTGGCGGGTAATTTTTACTGGTTCGATAATAACTGGCACTACATCCGTAAATGGGACCATCTAAAAAATTCCCTCACGTTAAATGCCTTGCATCCCGATCTGAAAAAAGAAGTGATGCATCACGCAAATAAAGATTTTGCTGCAAGTGATGCCATCATGAGCCGTTGTATTTCTACGCTTATTAATCTTTCCTGGTCCGAAGAACAGCTGAAGCAAAAGGGAGAACAATTAGTTGCAGCGATCAGGAATGCGATTCAGGTAGCTGTATAGCGTGCCGCCAATCGCTTCACCGGAAGGATGATGCGTTGGCAAAGCAACAGGGCAGGTGGCCGCGGTGGGTCGGGCGTTCCACTCCAAAGAAGACAATAAGAAATTTATAATTTCCTATACATACTCCTGTTTTTTTTGTTGTAATTTACGGCCTGATTTTTGTAGATAGGGCGGATTCTTTAAAAAACATCCGCCTTCGTTAGATTAACCCCGTTAGATGAAGGTATGGCACTAAGTCAGAGTTTACAACAAAAGCTGCTCCAGAAGTTATCACCCCAGCAGATTCAGCTAATGAAACTGCTTCAGGTTCCTACTGCCAACCTCGAAGAAAGAATTAAGGAAGAACTTGAAGAAAATCCCGCGCTTGAACAGGCTGAGGAAGATTATGATGATCAGTTCGACGAACCAAAAGATGAGTTTGAGTCGGCGGATGATGAATTTGAATCGGAAGGCAGCGAGGAGGAATACGATAACCTCGATCTAAGTGAATATGTAGCAGATGATGATGGTGAGATAGCAGAATATAAAACCCGCGATGATAACTATCCCGAAACGGATGAAAACAAAACCGTACCGTATAAAATTCACACTTCCTTTCATGAGCTTTTGCAGGAACAGTTAGGAATGCTGAAGCTGGATGAGAAACAAAAGAAAATTTCGGAACAGATAGTGGGAAGTATTGATGATGACGGGTATTTAAGACGTGAAACAATCGCTATTGTTGATGACCTGGCTTTCAGGCAGAATATAGAAAGTAATGAGGCAGAGGTGGAAAGTATTATCAGGCTTATCCAGCAATTCGATCCCCCCGGTGTGGCAGCAAGAGATTTGCAGGAATGTTTACTGATACAGTTGAACAGGCAAAAAGTACAAGGGAAAGATGTTCGCAATGCTATAGATGTTCTTACGCTTTATTTCGATGAGTTCACCAAGAAACATTACGATAAAATTCAGCGTGGATTAAATGTTACGGATGATGACCTGAGGGATATTATCAACCAGATCATTAAATTAAATCCCAAGCCCGGCGGAAATCTCTCTGAGATGAATAAAGCAGAGAGTTACGTAGTGCCCGACTTTTTTATATTTAATAACGGAGGCAAACTTGAGCTCACATTGAATTCAAAAAATGCTCCTGATCTAAGGATCAGTGAAGGTTATCGTGATATGCTTCGTGATTATGATAAGGGCAGTAAAAAAGATAAAAGACAAAAGGAAGCGGTAATATTTATTAAACAAAAAATAGACTCGGCCAAATGGTTTATTGATGCAATTAAACAACGCCAGCATACACTGACAAGTGTAATGGAAACCATTATGGAATACCAGATGGAGTTTTTTTTAACAGGCGATGAAACAGGATTGCGGCCGATGATATTAAAAGATATTGCAGAACGAACAGGTCTTGATATATCAACTGTGAGCAGGGTTGCCAACAGTAAATTTGTACAGACAGAATTTGGCACATACCGGTTGAAATTCTTTTTCAGTGAATCATTAAGCACAGAGAGCGGCGAAGAGGTTTCTACGCGAGAAGTTAAAAAGATACTCAGTAACTTTATTGAAAGTGAGAGTAAGAAAAAACCTTTGAGCGATGAAAAACTTACTGAATTATTACAGGAGAAAGGATATAATATTGCACGCAGAACAGTGGCGAAATACAGGGAGCAACTGAATATTCCTGTGGCACGTTTGAGAAAAGAATTATGAGTACCGAATTAAATCCTGCACCCCAGCCATTAATAGCGCGATGGTTCGCAAATATTGCCAGCTTTATTTTCCATCCATTATTTATTCCTGTTTACGTTACCCTGTTTTTAGCATTTGACCATCCTTTTTTATTTGCTGGATATGCTGAAATTGCTAAAATCAAACTGGTAGCGACAGTTATTGTAAATTTTGCTTTTTTCCCTGCTGTGACTGTTTTTTTATGTTGGAGGCTGGGTTTTATTAATAGCATCAAAATGAATACGCAGAAAGAAAGATTAATACCTCTTGCTGCGACGATGATATTTTATTTCTGGGGATGGTATGTGTTAAGAGGATTAAACGAAGTGCCTGACCTGTTTAAGCAGTTTTTACTGGGAAGTTTTATAACAATTATTGCCGCCTGG
>CAYLVR010000062.1:0-17347 GCA_964387165.1 uncultured Chitinophagaceae bacterium
GCAGGAACGGATATGGTATGGACCATAAGGGACAGGATAACAACCCTTTCACATGCCAGCTACACTTCTTCTAAAGGCAGCTTTACTGCAGTTCCCGGTAGCGCTGGTTTACATTTAAATGGATTCGGGCCATTAAATACCGGTCAGTACGTAGTGAAAGATGCCTATGATGCGAAGAAAGGAATTGCGCTTTATGGAACAGGAAGCGGTGGTAGTGTTGTTATTTATTACAATGGGTTTTTATCTCCCCATGAATATGAAGACAATGTAACTATTAGCACACCAGGTGGAAATATTAACCTGGGAAGGGTGTACGGCAGACAGACAATGCTGAAGACATTCTAAATATTGATCTATTGAGAAACTACAATTGTTGGGCATCCATTTTCCGGGTGTCCAACAATTGTTTTTTGTATAAGTGAGTATTCGAATAAATAATAAAATAAAAACGGATTTTTTAAATGATGATTTTTTTTAGCAAACGGTCTATTGTATTTGGTATGCTATTTAATTTATTGTTTTCGGTAAGTTATACCCAGGAGGCAAAATCGAAAAAAATTAAACATAGTCATCCTGTAGATAATAATATTCTGGGTACATACCGTAAGGTGGTCGGGAACAGGGAATATACATTTAATCGCACGCCCCGATTGGAACTACAGTTTAATGATGACGGAACTATTACTGATATTACTCCTGGCCTAAATAGGAATAATGTTATTTCTACTTTAGATGGCAAGAATGTATTCTATATGATCGGGTACCTGATCTTTTCCGAAAATTATGGCAAAAAATATAAGGCCTTCGAAAACATTTATTTGCCTGATGGCATTTATACTATCCGCCAATTTGTTTGTGATCCTAATGTGGCGCCTGATCTTAATGCATTTACTGCAAAAATTGACGGTTGGGGTAAAAATATAAATGGCAGAAACAGCACATTGTCGGAAGTGTTTCTATCAATTAAAACAATTGGAGCCAAACAATCAAAGTCTGCCCAGGATATAACGCCCGATTGGTTGAAAGTGTCAAGGCAAATGAGATACCAGGATTATTCGGTGCTGAAGGACTGGAGCAAATACAATAAGTTCGTGGGTACAGTTTACCAGAATATGGGTACTACTGCTGAGGATTATCAAAAGTTGGGATTGCATACAGAATATGTGCCCGATTTTACCGGCCCACAGGAAAATACATGGTACACCCCAAGCTGGCACAGTAGCGTATTTATTCCTGATGAAGAATTATACAATCATGGAAAATCATGGATGCAGTGGGTTAATTATTCACCAAGATTTGTGTTAACCGATCAGATACATGAAAAGGTTTTTGGTGCGGATCCGGATATATATGGAAGGTCAGTTCAATTTTATAAGGGTGCATATGATGAATTAGTGGCACATAATCCATCAATTACCAATAAGAGGCAGACAGGTTTGTTCGGGTCCTATAATTACGATGATTTCACAGGCGCCGTTACACCGGAAATGTTACTTGAACCAAGAGAGCGATATGTGGAAAGCCTGACTTCGCACGCACATAGAGTGTGGGATGTGTTTGGTCACAAATGGAAACCCGATACTGCTGAATATTACACCAGGGGTTTGATTGATTATCGCAACATCAACCACATGATGTATTTATATAACAATCTTCATTATCTCCCTTACCGGCTATTATATGTGAATGAAAGAGTGAAAATTGGAACAAAAACTTACAAGGGTATAGATAAAGAAAGTAACTGGCTGGTATTTACGTGGCCTGCCACTCAGAATATGGTTATGGATGAGGGTGAATATCCGGGAATAGAATATTATTCGACCGGAGAAATTATACCTTTTCAAAATGGAGAAATTCTTAGCCAGCAGAATTTTGAAATTCCGGCACCATGGGATGAATGGATCAACATGGGTTTTTGGTCGACCCTGGTATCAAATGGATTTATGTTATGGAATTCACCCAAATCAAAATTTGGTACAGATACAACTAAATTAAATTGGTGGACCGATCAACCTGTTTACTGGACACCTGAAGGTGGTACGAGGGAGAATTATTTCTCGGGTAAAAATGGAGCGCCGTTAACAGATGCGAATGGAATGCGTAACCGGTTATGGGCAAGCCCCCAGGATGCGGCATTGGCGGGAAGTGATGCAGTTTGGTCGATCAGAGATAGAATAACAACACTTTCTCATACTGGTTATTCATCGTCGGAAGGTGAATTTATTGCCAGGCCAGGAAAAGCCGGGTTGCATTTAAATGGTTTTGGGCCATTAAATATTGGTCAGTATGTGGTGAAGGATGCATTCGATCAGAAAAAAGGCGTGGCAATTTTAGGAACAGGAAAAGGAGGAAATGTAATTATTTATTATAACGGATTTTTGGCGCAGCATGAATATGAAGACAACGTTACTGTTATTGTTCCTGGAAGAAAAGCGATAAATTTAGGCCGGGTATATGGAAGGCAAACGGTTATTAAAACCTTTTAACCGGGTAATAATTCCATTTTATTACTTATCATTATACTAAGTGTCAAAAATATTTATCATGGAACAATTACATAGCAGGCGATCATTTGTTGGTAAGGCTACAGTATTACTCGGGAGTTTAATGCCACTAACCGGCTATTCTTTTTTTCGATCTCAACAGGAAATTATTGGTGATCGCGAATTAATTGAACAATTGAAAATTGATTTATCCAATCTTCCTAATTTTTGTACACATGAACACTGGGGTAGCATTGATTCGATTGGCATGGCTCCCGAACAAAACGGATATCGTTGTGATACTACTGCAGGAGCATTACCACTTCGCACTACATCGGTTTGGGACCTGTTTTTAGATCCTTACGAAGGAGGCTGGTTGAATGCAGGAGAAAGGAATCCTAATATTGCAGCAAAAGAAGCCGGGTACAGTGATCTTCGTGAATGGTGGTTAAAATCTCCTGCCGAAGCATTAAAATCTTTCCAGGAAGTGGTAAGATCTTCTATCATCACCGGTGGTTTTCAATGTACGAGAAGAGGTATCCAGGTGCAATATGGGAAGGACCTCGGAAAGTTTGAGCTAAAAGATTGGAGCTGGGTGGATGAGCAGGTGGGTGAACGTTATCAAAATGCCTTCGACTGGTATAAACAAGCTATGAAACGGGCTCATTTTTCTGAATTGATCCGTCCTGTTCATCCTGAATTTTATGTATGGGAACAAAATGATCAATCAAAACGCGAAGAGGCTGCTTTTACACATACGGTAATGCGAATAGATCCATTACTTGATTGCTGGAATGATAATAATCCCCGCAGAGACAATTTGGCGAAGATTACGGGGGTGGATCCTATTGATGCGGGTTCATGGAAATTATTTATAGAAAAACTTTTTGATTTAGCCCAGGCGAATGGGTTTGTAGGAATTAAACAAATGCAAGCCTATAGAAGATCCCTGCATTTTCATCAGCATAGTGACAATAGCATACGTTTTCGTGGTGCATTATCGAATGAGGAGATTACAGCTTTTCAGGATTGGGTTGTGCACGAGTGCTGCCGTCAATGCCACGAACGGAAGCTGACACACCAGGTACATGTGGGTACGAACAACCTGAAGTCGTCAACGCCGCTGCCATTGCAATACCTGGCGGAACGCTATCCTAATATGAAATTGGTGATGATCCACTGCTGGCCATTTTTACAGGAGGCGGGTTACCTTGCAAAAATGTTTCATAATATATACGTTGATACCTGCTGGCTGCCCGTATTAAATCCAGGGTTCCTTCGGGATGCATTCCATTATTGGCTGAATTATGTGCCCGCACATAAAATAATGCTGGGGCATGATAGTACACATGTGGAAATGGCTACAGGGTCCTCACTTTTTACAAGGGAATTACTGGCAGAATCGCTGGTGCATCAGCAGAAAAAATTAAAAATGGAAAAAGGAGCCTTGCGTTCTCTTGCAGCGGATATGCTTCATAATAATGCTGTTCATGTGTACAGGATAGGGAGTAATCATATAATATAATTCAGCTTATTGGAATATCGGAAATATTGATGCTGCGACAATGAAAATATTAGCAGCATTCAGCTTAAAAATGATTAATAAAATGAATAACTCTGATTAATGAGTAGTAAATCACTTAAATTGAGACGGCTTGTTTATATTATTGAGATATAACCGGAAGAAAATTATTTTTCCATTTTGTTATTATTAATACCGCATTTAGTTCATATTATCCATTAGAAGTATTTGTTATTCGTTTTTGATTTTTGGAAAAATATGGACAAGGATAGTTTGTTTTGGTAATTAACATATCTTTAAACCAGCCTAGCGATCTGTTTGTCTAATGAATGAAAATCTGAACATAACCCCATTGTCTCTTTCCGAGAGGGAGCTCCATGGTATATTCAAGGAGTATTATCCAAGACTTTCTTATTTTGCTTCAAATATCCTGATGCAAAATTCGCAGGTGGATGATGTGGTTCAGGATGCGTTCATCAAATTATGGCAAAAAAGAGAACAGATCAGCGGCCCCGCTGCTATTCAATCCTTTCTTTATACGGTAGTGAGAAATAGTTGTCTTAATATTCTCAAACATGACAAAGTAATAAAAAGGCACGAAGGTGTTTTTGAAGAGAATGTTGACGGGAAGGACCCTATTAATACTATGATAGAAGCGGAAGTATTACACAGGGTAAACGATGCTGTTAATTCGCTTCCTGAAAGATGCAGAAAGGTGATACATCTTTCTTATTTTGAGAAAAAGAGGGCTAATGAGATTGCTGCCGAATTAAACGTCTCGCTAAATACTGTAAAAACGCAGAAAAGAAGAGGATTGCAACTGCTTCGTCTCCTGGTTGCAAGAGTTTTATAATCAATACTTAAGAGAGTGCATGTCATTTTTAAAGAGCTTAAGCTGAATTTATTGAATGACTAAAAATGACAACCCCCCTCATATTTTTTATTTATTTTCATTTGTTTTCACTCCTTTTTACAACTTAGTTGTTTATACATAAGTATTATATGCAGCGAAGCGAACAATATAAACATATAGCAAATTTGATTTCATCATTCCTGGAGGGTACTCTTCAACCTTCGGAAGAGAAGGAATTGAATAGCTGGATTGCCGAGAACGAAGAAAACAGGAAATTGTTTGAAAAGCTGACTAACCCGGATTTTCTTGAACAGAAATTGAAGAGTTGGAAAGCTTCGTCAACAGAAAAAGCGTGGGCATCCGTCATTCCTCAAATACGGGCAGCGCAATCTGTACCTAAAATTGGCGGCAGAAAATTATGGACCGTAGCAGCGGTGTTATTACCGCTGATCGCGTTATCGATACTGACTATTCGTTATTTATCGACCCCAGCTGTAGAAAACAAACCGGCACCAGTACTGGCGCTGGAGGATATTCATATCTTACCAAAAGGGAACATAGCAAAACTGACATTGGGGGATGGCCAAACGATAGAGTTGGGAGAAGCTGCTTCGCAGTCAATTACCGAACAGGATGGCACCCAGGTGAGAATTGATAACAATGCATTAAATTATCAGTTAAGCGGGAAACCAGTAAAAGCCGGGCTTACTTACAATACGCTTGAAACGCCACGGGGCGCTGAATACCAGGTGAGATTATCTGATGGTACGAAAGTGAGATTGAATGCAGCTTCTTCATTGAAGTTCCCCACTCATTTTGATGGAACGGAGCGAAAAGTATTCCTCACAGGGGAGGCTTATTTTGAAGTGGAAAAGAAAACAGATCTGTCAAAGTTTATTGTAGTAACTGACCGCTCTGAAGTAACAGTTTTAGGTACAAAATTTAATATATCCTCTTATAGTGACGATCTTCTTCAAAAAACAACATTAGCAGAGGGTGCCGTAAAAATAACACATGCAACAGGCGAAGAAAATAACGGGATCATACTGAAACCGGGTTATCAGGCAGTTGTTACCAGGCCGGATGAATCAATACGTGTAAACGAAATAAATATTGATATTGCACTTGCATGGACCAAAGGATTATTCATTTTTGAAAAAGAATCTGTTAGTAATATCATGAACCTTCTGGCAAGATGGTATGATGTAGATATTGCATATGATAAAAGTGCAGACAGATCAATAACTTTTACGGGGAGAATAGCACGATATGAAGATATTAATGATATACTCAATCTGCTTGAATTAACAGAGAAGGTTTCATTTACTTTATCCGATAAACAACTAATGGTCAGAAAAGGAAAGCCAAAATCCACCTATAAGAAAACCACAACCAAAACGGCTGAGTAGTAAAGACAATTATTACCGCCTATTTATTGAAATCCGGGACTGCTTCAACAATCCCGGATATTAACCTAAACAATCTGTTCGTGCCTGTGGTAGGGATGTGAACAGATATTTCAAACGATTAACCATACGAAGGTATGTTAAAAAGATTATTTTTAGCGCGCCGGCTCACACCGCCGGGCATGTCGGTATTAATTGTCCGCACCATGCGAATCTACTTTTTTTTAACTTTTTGCTGCGTAGTAAATTTATATGCTACTGGTTATCCTCAGAAGGATAAGCTGTCGTTTGCTGTCAAGGACGCAACGCTCTCCAGTGTCATTAAAATTATCGAAAAGCAGACAGATTATTATTTTCTGTACAACGATGAAGATGTACAGAATGCCCCGAAAGTAAGTATTGAAGTAAAAAATGCCACTGTTCTCCAGATACTGGAACAGTGTTTTGCTAATTTTCCGCTCCAATACAAAATTGTTAATAAAACTGTGGTTATCCTCGAAGCTGAGCCTCAAAAGGTTCCAATACTGGAATTATTAGAAGAGGAAGATCAGGATGTGCAGATCACGGGATTGATTACCGACTCGTCGGGTGTACCACTTCAGGGGGTGACTATTTATTTAAAGTCGAATGTAAGCGTAGGTACAACTACCGATCAAAACGGGCGCTTTATCTTGAAAGTTCCCGATGAAAATGCTGTTTTGGTAATCAGCATGGTGGGATTTGTTTCCCAGGAAGTAAATGTTGGAAAACAACGCAACATTGAAATCACCCTGATGCATTCACTCAGCGAGCTTGAAGAAGTGGTTGCAATCGCCTATGGTTCCCAGAAAAAAAGCAGTATGGTAGCATCCATTACTACGATTAATCCTAAAGAACTTAAGGGCCCTACAAGTAACCTTACTACTATGCTGGCAGGCCAACTGGCCGGTATGATCGCATATCGTACAAGCGGTGAGCCCGGAAGAGATAATGCATCGTTTTTCATACGTGGTATCGGCACATTCGGATCAGGTAAAAGGGATCCATTGATCATGATCGATGGTATGGAATCAACACCAACCGACCTGGCAAGACTACAGCCTGATGATATTGCTGCATTTTCTATTTTGAAAGATGCAACCGCCTCGGCGCTTTTCGGAGCAAGAGGTGCAAATGGGGTGATGTTAATTACCACAAAATCCGGTAAGGAAGGAAAAATGAATTTCAACGTTCGTATGGAAAATTCATTGTCCAGCAATACCAGGAATATCAAACTGGCAGATAATATCACTTATATGACACTGGCCAACGAAGCTGTACAAACACGTGCGCCAATGTCGGTAAGACCATATACCCAATCGAAAATTGACTATACTGCTGCAGGTGGTGATCCTTATTTTTATCCAAATAACGACTGGGTAAATATTCTGATGAAGGATTACACCCTTAATCAGCGGTTTAACTTCAATATGTCGGGTGGTGGAAAAGTTGCACACTATTATATCGCCGGTACATACAATATTGATAATGGTTTGTTGCAATCGAATGTGATGAACGCATTTAATAACAATATTAAATTGCGTAATTATCAATTACGCTCCAACGTAACCATTAACCTAACGCCAACAACAAAGGCAACCATCCGTACTTCCGCACAATTTGATGATTATTCAGGACCAATTGGCGGCGGTGGAAATGTGTTTGTGGAAGCTATCTCTGCAAACCCTGTTATGTTCCCGGCATTTTACCCATCTTCTTTTGATCCTTTAAAGAAGCATGTAATGTTTGGTAATGCGTGGTCCACTTCAGGGTCGGTTATTTATAATAATCCTTACGCTAATTTAATTTCCGGCTTCCAGACATTTAATACATCTACAGTTAATGTGCAGGCAGAAATTAATCAGAATTTTAATTTTCTAGTGAAAGGATTATCCGGGCGTGTGATGGCATATACGCAGCGCTATTCCTTTTTTGATGTGTCCAGGAAATATTCACCATTTTATTATTCTCCTACACGTGTAGATCGTAAAGCTCCCATGGATTTGCTGTTAATGAATAATGGTCTTGGACAGGGCGTACTTCTTACAGACGGTACGGAATATCTCAACTGGGTGCCGGGTTCAAAAACGCTGAACACCACTACATATATGGAATCTGCGTTGAACTATTCAACTACACTCAATGACAGGCACGACATATCAGGTATGATGATTTACATGATGCGGAATTACCTGAACGCAAACGCTAGTGATATTCAATCATCATTACCTCGCAGAAACCAGGGTGTTTCAGGACGTTTTGGATATGGATTTGATAAACGTTATTTATTTGAGTTCGACTTTGGTTATAATGGCTCTGAACGTTTCGCCAAAAATAACCGCTACGGATTTTTCCCATCTGTAGGTGTGGGTTGGCATATATCAAACGAAAAATTCTTTGATAGATTAAGCACTACCGTTACTTCATTAAAACTAAGGTTAACACACGGTATTGTTGGTAATGACCAGATAGGTAATCTTGAAGACAGGTTCTTCTATCTGTCAAATGTAAATGTGAATGACGGAAGTCGTGGAGCAACTTTTGGAACCAACTGGACATATTCCCGCCCTGGTGTTTCTATTTCCAGATATCAGAACGATCTGATTACCTGGGAAGAATCAAAACAAACAAACCTGGGCGTTGACCTTACACTATTCAAAAATCTGAACCTGGTGGCCGATTTCTATGTATCGCGTCGCTCAAGCATCCTGATGCCTCGTGCACATTTGCCTTCTTTCCTTGGTTTGAATGCAGACGTTCTTGCTAATAAAGGAGAAGCAAAAAGCAGGGGTATTGATCTGTCGGTAGACTATACAAAATCGTTTCAGAATTCAATGTGGTTAAGAACAAGAGGAACCATGACTTATGCAGTTAGCAAGCTGTTGGTAAATGAAGAACCTAATTACCCTGATAATTTGTATTATTTATCTAAGGTGGGTAATTCCCTGGGACAGCTCTATGGATTAATTGCTGAAAGATTATTCGTGGATGATAATGAAGCACTGAATTCGCCGGATCAGAGTTTTGGTCAACGCCCAATGGGTGGCGATATAAAATATCGTGATATTGATGGTGATGGCAAAATAACCAACCTGGATATTGCTCCAATAGGTTATCCGGGTACACCGGAACTGATATTTGGTTTTGGATTTTCTTTTGGATATAAATCGTTTGACTTAAGTGCATTTTTTCAGGGTTCTGCAAGATCATCGTTCATGATCGATCCAAAAGCAATCGCGCCATTTATTATGACTCAAAGTGGTTCACAGACAGGGTTGTTAAATGTAATTGCGGATAGTTATTGGTCTGAAAGAAACCAGGACCTGTATGCTTTCTGGCCACGCCTTTCTTACGAGAACATGCCAAATAACGAACAACCTTCAACATGGTGGTTGCGCAATGGGTCCTTCCTTCGTTTAAAAACTACTGAGCTTGGTTACAATTTACCTAAAGCAAAGTTGGATAGGTGGAAGCTTAATAGTTTAAGAGTGTACCTGAATGGTTCCGATCTTCTATTACTACATAGTAAGTTTAAATTATGGGATCCTGAATTGGCAGGCAATGGATTAGGTTACCCCTTACAAAGAGTTTTCAACCTCGGTGTTTTGGTTGGACTATAACCTCTTTGCATTATTGACAACGATTTAATTAAATACTAATGAGCTTAAACATATTTCAATTATTTTATAAAACCAGTAGCCGCGGGCTCGCGCTATCATCAGTAGTTTGTTTTCTGTTGATGAGTTCCTCCTGCAAAAAAGGTTTTTTGGATATTGTTCCGGATAACGTAGCAACAATTGATCATGTATTTTCTAACAGAAACGAAGCTGAAAAATATTTGTTTACCTGTTATTCTTATATGCCCAGAACCGGTGGAATTGACCAGGTGCCTTCGTTTCTCGCTGGTGGACAATACAGGCTGCCTCAGCAGGAATTGCGGGGGGTAAGTCCTACAGCCGCTTATATTGACAGGGGAGACCAGAATGTAGTAGATCCAATAATGGATTTCTGGAATGGATCAAATGGAGTGACCAGTTCTAAATCATTGTGGAAGGCTATTCGCGACTGCAACATCTTTCTTGGGGGTGTTGATGGCGTTGACGACCTGCGCCCCGATTTAAAAGCCAGGTGGCGGGCCGAGGTGCAAACATTAAAGGCTTATTATTATTTCTACCTGATGAGAATGTATGGTCCTTTACCATTATTCGATGAAAATCTTCCTGTTACTGCATCAATCGATGAAGTGCAGCTCACGAGAAGCCCGATTGACGACGTAGTATCAGTTATCACAGCTTTGGTTGATTCATCAGTTTCTTATTTACCTCTTGTTATTTCGGACCAGACTACAGAATTAGGAAGAATTACCCAACCTGTGGCACTGGCTATTAAAGCACATACTTTGGTATGGGCCGCCAGTCCTCTGTTTAATGGTAATCCCGATTATAGTAGTTTCAAAAATCATGATGGAACTGCATTATTCAGTAGTACACAAGATCCGCAAAAATGGGTAAAGGCAGCTGAAGCTTGTAAAAATGCAATTGACGTGGCCATATCTGCAGGGCATTCTCTTTATAAAGTTCCTTCAGGATTACTGTCGGGAATGGAGTTGTCAGATACAACATTGTTACAAATGGATATTCGGTTAAGCCTTACCGAAAAATGGAATGTAGAAGTAATCTGGGGTGAAGCTTCGGATAACGCATACCAGGCAAATGCATTAGCTCGTATTAACCCGGCAAGAATGGGTAATCAATCTGTATATTCTAACCTGGGTGTTAGCCTGGCCCTGGCAGAGTCTTTCTATACAGAGAACGGCGTTCCGATTAATGAAGATAACAGTTGGGATTATTCTAATAGGTATACTACAAAAACTGCTGGTTTTGACGATCGTTATTATATCAGGGAAGGATACACTACTGCCGTACTGAATTTTAACAGGGAGCCCAGGTTTTATGCTTCATTGGGTTTTGACGGAGGTATCTGGTTTATGCAAAACAGTCCTACCAATTCCGATAACAATACATGGTTTGTAGAAGCTAAAACAGGCCAGCCTGCAGGAAAGAATGGTCCTACCAACTATAATTCAACAGGCTACTGGCCTAAAAAAGTAGTTAACTGGAAATATGTAATTGGTGAAGGGCAGGATTCATATATTGAACCATTCACCTGGCCTATATTCAGACTTGTTGATTTGTATTTGTTATATGCAGAAGCATTAACCGAATCCGGCAACCTGGATGGAGCTATCGAATATCTGGACCTGGTTCGTGAGCGGGCAGGGCTTGACGGTGTTGTTAATTCATGGACTAATCATTCAAAACAGCCTGCTAAATTCAGTACAAAAGAAGGGCTGAGAGAAATAGTTCATCAGGAAAGGAATAACGAACTGGCCTTTGAAGGTCACCGTTTCTGGGATCTTCGCAGATGGAAAAAAGCGGCCTCCATATTAAATAATCCTTTCCAGGGATGGGATGTTGATCAGTCGGACGTTAATTCTTACTATCGGGTGAGAACGCTGTACAATATGAAATTTGCTTCCCCAAGAGATTATTTATGGCCGTTAAAAGAAAATGATATTGTTATAAATCCAAAACTGGTTCAAAACCCTGGTTGGTAAACCATCATAATAAAACTTGCTATTGATGAAAACAATTAAAATAATTCAATCGGTGCTGCTTGTGTTTTTAGTAAGTGCTGCTTGTAATAAAATTAAAGATCACGTTCCGGTTGAGAATTCCGGAAAAGCGCCTGGTGTTATTTCTAATATAAAAGTGGAAAATCTTCCCGGCGCAGCAAAAATCAGTTATTCATTACCGGCCGATAACGACATGTTGTATGTGAAGGCTGAATATTTTGCTAACAACAAAGTGAATGTGTTAAAGTCTTCAGCTTACAATAATTCTATATTGGTACCGGGTTTTCTGGATACTATTCCTGCTGAAGTGAAGTTATATGCTGTGAATAAAAGCGAATTGGCGTCGGATCCTGTTTTAGTTACTGTTAATCCACTCCTTTCTCCGTTAAGGAAAGTGTTTGATTCACTTGATATCACGCCCGACTTTGGGGGAGTAAGAATCAGAACTACAAATGAAGATGAAGTTTCAATTGGTATTGAGATTTTATATGCCGATGCTTATGATGTGCTGGAAAGCGTAGATATACAGTATATCAGGCTAAAAGAAATTGATTATGCGGTGCGCGGATTTGATAGCGCTTCGAGAAGATTTGCTGTTATTCTAAAAGATGAATGGGGTAATATATCAGATACCTTGTTTAAGGTGTTATCGCCAATCTTCGAAATGAAATTAGACAAGTCGTTGTTCAAAGCTGCGAAACTTGCTGGCGATCAATCGGGCAACTACTGGGGTGGTTATATGGAAGCTGCATGGGATGACAGGTACGGATGGATGCCATGGATGCATACCAATAATATCGATGCTCCATTGGATCAACCACAATGGTTTACAATTGATCTCGGTGGTCCGGTGAAACTCAGCCGCTTTACAATATTCGGATGGGTGGAGAATAATAATATCTGGAACAATGCCTATCCTCGCTATTTTGATTTGTACGGTTCTAACAATCCCGATCCAAATGTTGAATGGGACGATTCATGGGTTTTACTTGCTGAATGTGAAACTAAAAAACCTTCTGGCAACGGTCCTGAAGTTCCCTATACACCTGAAGATAAAATTGAATTCGAAAAAGGCTCAAGTTTTAATATTCCAATTGATGCAGCGCCTTACCGTTACCTCAGGATGAAACATTACAAAAACTGGTCGGGTCACCCATGTGTTCTGATCTCAGAGATAGATGTATTTGGTTCACCACAATTTTAGAAGTAACACTTAATAATTAAATTATGACATTCAATAAATATTTTGTTCCAATCGGCGTATTGCTCCTTGTCATGGGAGTCGCCGTCTCCTGCTCAAAAATGGATGACTATAAAGACCGATTTTTAAAAGGGCATGAAATTGATTATCCGAATAAAATTGATTCCATATTGGTTTATGGTGGAAAGAACAGAGCAGAATTAATTTTTTTACAACCTGCCAGCGATAGAATTAATAAAATGGTTGTGTACTGGAAGGCAAAGGCCGACAGTATGGTGTTTAACCTTGAGCCGGTTGAGGAGGAAGAATTCAAAACAGTGGTACTTAATAACCTTGAAGAGGGAGATTATAGTTTTGAGGTCTATACTTATAATACAGCCGGAAACAGATCTGTTCCGAAATTCGCCAGCGGAAAGGTGTATGGTGATGAGTATATTGCTACACTCACCAATCGTGGCATAACAAATACAGACCCAACAGATGACGGGCAAGGTATGCATGTCAATTGGGCCGCCCCGGTTAGCCCCAATCCTGATCTTGAGTTTATGGAAATCGTTTATCCAACAAATTCGGGTACAGATACTACTATTATTGCCCCCGCAACGATCTCATATACTTATCTTGAAAACTTCAAAAAGGCAGCATTTAATTTCTCTTACCGCAGCGGTTTTGTTCCATATGAAGGAGCTATCGATACATTTTACTCCCAAAATGCAATAAGAGGAGTAAGAGCCGATATTACCGACCAGCATCTGGTTAATTTCAGAAGACCATTTACCTATTCTGAGTGGGATGGGAACAGGTGGGGAACGCTTGCCGGATGGACCATCAACGATGCGGCCAAAAACAAAGGAGGATTTGGCGGATTCGATAATGAAGGGGGGCACAACTCCTTTGGCCTGGAGAAATGGGGTGATGGGGATTTACCCATTGTAAATGGGAAAGTTTATCAGACTACAACGCTCCCCGCAGGCAATTACACTTTTGTGTGGACTAACGGGTTTAATCCGGCAGGATTTAATTTTGGGGACGCCCCGAGATTTCTTGTAGTGACTGAAGAAAATGAAATCCCTGATATTGAAAATCTTGAGGGGAGAACTATTGCTCACATGTCATTTGTAGAACAGGGAACTATAATTATGCCGTTTACATTAACTGAAACCAAAACCGTAGCATTAGGAGTTGTGCTCAGTTTCGAATCCGGACTCAATGGTTTCCGGGCAGAAAGATTGCAATTGAACAGGGTACCATAAAGAAGCCGAGCTGGGTGTACCGGCTTTGGGAACAGTAGGATTACTTCCAGTCTTTTTTCGTAAAGAATATAAAGGCTGGAAGTTTTTTTGTTATTGCTAAAAGGCGAAATAGGTATTTACAATTTGTACCAGCGGAAGGTGGGCAGTTCGTAAGCTTTAGTAGTGACGTAAATGACCGTAACTTTGCTCTCTTTATAATCACATGATGAATCTCAGTAGTAAGATATATATAGCAGGGCATAAAGGAATGGTGGGGAGCGCCATAAAACGCAACCTCGAAAAAAATGGTTTTAATAACCTGCTGACGCGCACGTCGTCTGAGCTTGATCTCCGTAACCAAAGGGCCGTTAACCAGTTTTTTGAAACAGAAAAACCAGAATATGTGTTTCTTGCCGCGGCCAAAGTAGGAGGTATTGTCGCCAATGATACTTATCGTGCAGATTTTATTTATGAGAATTTAATCATTGAGACCAATATTATTCATGCTGCTTTTAAAAATACTGTAACAAAATTACAGTTCCTTGGCAGCTCTTGTATATATCCTAAAATGGCCCCGCAACCATTAAAAGAAGAATACTTACTTACGGGGTTACTGGAGCACACCAATGAACCTTACGCCATTGCAAAAATTGCGGGTATTAAACTATGCGAGGCCTACCGCGATCAGTACGGATGCGATTTTATCAGCGTCATGCCAACTAATTTATATGGGGTCAACGATAATTATCACCCTCAAAATTCTCATGTTCTCCCCGCTTTAATACGAAGATTTCATGAGGCCGCCGAAAATAATATCGATTCTGTAACCGTATGGGGAAGTGGTAATCCGAAGAGGGAATTTTTATTTGCCGATGACCTCGCTGATGCCTGTATTTATTTAATGAATAATTATAGCGGCCGCGAATTTGTAAATATTGGGACAGGAGAGGATCTTTCTATTAAAGAACTGGCGTTGATGATCAAAGATATTGTGGGATTTAAAGGAGAAGTGAAATTTGATACTGCTAAACCTGATGGAACGCCAAGAAAATTACTGGATGTTTCTAAGATACATTCACTGGGGTGGAAACATACAACCGGGCTCAGGGAAGGTTTGATCAAAGCTTACAAAGACTTTCTGGGAAAAAATTCAACAAGCCCTTCGGCACGATAATTTTTATTAGCACTCTAATAAAATGATCATTTGACACGAATTGCAATTGTCGGTGGCGGACCGGCAGGGTTATTTATCTACAAAAACCTGGTAAAATCAGGAAGAACTGATTTTGATATCACCATATTTGAATCTGAACAACAATTAGGGGCCGGAATGCCATATAGCTATCTTGGGGCGAATCCTGAACATGTAACCAATGTATCGGCAAACGAAATTCCTCACCTGGTTACACCACTGAAAGATTGGGTGTATACGGTTTCCCCCGAAAAACTGGAGGTGTATAATATTGATCCCAATAAATTCAACGAATATAAAGTATTGCCGAGGTTATTATTTGGCGAGTATCTTAATTCACAATTTGATGAATTGTTAAATATCGCCCGTAAGAAAAAAATAATAACAAGAGTTTATCCTGCTACAACTGTGGCAGATATAATTCATATAGAGGACCGAAAATTATTAATTAAGACATATGGAAACGAAGAATATATATTTGATACGGTCGTAATCTGTATCGGTCATAAATGGCCCATAACTCATGAAGGAACAATACCGGGCTATTTTGATTCTCCTTATCCTCCGAATAAATTAGCCATACAGGCGAATCACCCTGTAGCCATTAAAGGCGCTTCTTTAACGGCTATTGATGCTATCCGCACACTGGCAAGATATAACGGTCATTTTTATAACAATGATCAGGGCAGATTATGTTTTTCGGCAAATAAAGATGTGCCTGATTTTTGTTTGCATCTGCATTCTTTAGATGGTTTATTACCTTCGATACGGTTTCATTTGGAAGATTCACATTTGTCTGCTGATGATCTGCTGACTGAAGAAGAGATCGATCAGAATATGAAAGAAAATGATGGATTTCTTTCTCTTGATTTTGTTTTTAAGAATGGTTTCCTGGAACCATTCAAAGAAAGGGACCCTGAAACATATAATCGCATTAAGGGTATGCGATTGGAAGAATTTGTAGGGAATGTGATTTCACATCGCGAAAGCGCTGATTCTTTTGAATTATTTAAAGCAGAATATGCAGAAGCTGCCAGGTCGATCAGAAAAAAAGAATCTATTCACTGGAAAGAGTTGCTGACTATTTTGAGCTTTGCTATGAATTATCCTGCTAAAAAATTTTCTGCAGAAGATATGCTTCGCTTAAAAAGGGTTCTTCAACCTCTGATTTCAATCGTAATTGCATTTGTTCCTCAGAGTTCTTCGGAACAATTAATTGCATTACATGATGCAGGTAAATTAAAATTAATTGCTGTTGATAAGGAGAGTGAAGTGATTCCTGAACCAGCGGGAGGGATTACCTATAAATATACTGATGAAAATGATAAATTGCATTCCGTTAAATATAAAACCTTTGTGAGTTGTGTTGGTCAGCTGCCTTTACCTTTCAAAGCCTTTCCATTTAAAGGATTAATAGCTGATGGAAGTATTAGCCCGGCACGAATTAAGTTTCGTTATAGCGATGCTGCTAAAAAAGAGATCGATAAAAATAATAAAGAAGTAGTGCGGGATAATGGTGAGTTTTTTTTAAAAGTTCCTGGTATTACTATTGCTGATTCCTTTGAAGTAATAGGAATGGATGGGAAAGCTGATCCAAATATTTATTTGATGGCTGTGCCATATATTAATGGCTATAACCCGGATTATTCCGGGCTTGATTTTTGTGAAGAAGCCTCAGCAAGAATTGTTTCCAGTATAATTGAAGTGAAACAATAAATACGAGGTATAAAAGATGGATGGACCATATGGCGTCAATATTATTATATATACCGAAAGAATTCCGGTATATATAACCTATTTATTTT
>CAYLVR010000063.1:0-214 GCA_964387165.1 uncultured Chitinophagaceae bacterium
AAAAAGGGACTGGGGAAGTAGGACTAGCTGGAAGGAGGGTTAAGGATGCATATAATATTTTCGTTCCGTTTGATCAGAATCATCCTCATGATACCCATAATATGCCTAATTTATGGAAAGAGGCGTTAAATAATATGATTAACCTTTCTAAAACCCAAGTTCCTGCATTGCCTAAACGTGATTTAGAATCAGGCCCTTCGGATAATACACGTGT
>CAYLVR010000063.1:224-5300 GCA_964387165.1 uncultured Chitinophagaceae bacterium
ACCATTTAAAGATAAAATCAAATGAGTATAAATAAATTAACACTTGGGTTTTCAATACTAAATATTATTATTTTTCTGCTTCCAATAGTGATTATTGGTTTTGCGGATTTTTCCAATAACCTCGGCACATCCAAGGGTGTTGTTATATTTTCTTTTATTCTATTGAATTTTATATTTCTATTGCCTGCATTAGGAGCCCTTTTTGTACGAAGAAACCGGCCGTTAATTTCCATTTTATTTGGGTTAAATATATTTTGTTTGGGATGGCTTCTGTATCAGCTAATCCCATATTTGAAATAAATTGCAGGTTTTATAATTTAATTTGAGGTCGTCTTCTATGTAGAAAACCGAGCCCTCGAATGCTAAAATTTTGATATTGCACCAGCTTTGGGGTTGGTGCCTTGCAACCTCTATGAACTTTCTATAATAAACTGTGCGGATATCAGGCAACGAGAAGCCCACCCAGATGGTCATATAAGGTTGAAACCATTGTATTAATTAAACGAATACCTCAACCCCAATTGTCCCTGGAAACGTGAGCCGAAACTGGCACTCCAGGGAGTTTGGCCAGGGGTGAAATTATAACCTTTGCCTGATCTCGGAGAGGTTAATAAAGTGTATGCCTGATTACCCACACTAAATTGCCTTCCCCAATCCCGGCTAATTAAATTGGTAAGATTAAACACATCAAACGTAACCTGTAAAGTATGTTTGTTATCACCCCTCATAATAAAAAAATCCTGGGCAATTCTCATATCCAGTACATGCTCCCACGGCGTACTTGCACCATTTCTTTCAGTATATTCACCCCTTCTTTTACTTAAATATTTATCATTATCAATATAAGTCTGGAAAGCTGCTGCCTGTTCTGCGGCAGTAAATCTTACTGAATTATCTGAGTTTAAGAAATCAACAAAAGTTATTTCCGATACATTAGTAGGAACATAAATTAAATCATTACCTGTTCTGCCATCACTGTTTAAATCAATATTGGTCAGGTAAGTGAACCGCTGCCCCGAATTAGCTGAATAAAATAATGCAACAGAGGTTTTCATATTTTTCGCATAACTGATATTGTATGAAAAGATAGCAGTGATACGATGAGGTAACGCATAACTTGATGTAGAAAGCGGTGGATTATTTGGATCACCGGGCACCTGCACAAATTCCCAGTTAGATAATGCAGTTGAATTAGCACCACTATTTACGTCGGCAGCATTGCTATGATTATATGCAACAGAAGCAAATACATGTTTCCAGGTTCTGCTAAACTGTGCAGTTAAATTATACGCATATCCTTTATTCGTATTTGAAACCAATATCGCGTTGGTAATATCCTGGTTAATTCTTCTCCCACTTGTTGACGGAGCAAATACAATCCGCTGATCTGCCCCATTATTGTAAGCCTGGTCAACAACACCCACTGGCGCGGTTAAATTAATATCCTGGTACAATACATTGTTAATGGTTTTTGAATACATGACTTCAAAGGTAGCATTGATATTACCGGGTAATTTAACATCGGTGCCTAAGTTGGCCCTGAATACCTGGGGAAGTTTAAAATCTTTTTCCATCAGGTTCACTTCGAAATTTCTTCCGGCAGCTCCTACTGAAGATTGTAAAGCCGGATCTGGTTGAAAACCATTGCCATTATTTACTTCATTGTCAGGAGTGCTGGTATTGTCTGAAACCGCAATAGCATTGTACAATAACCCCGAGTTAGTGAATTGGTTGGATACCCACACAAACGGAACTCTTCCTGTAAATATTCCGACACCACCACGAACGATAACTCTTTTATTTCCTTCTACGTCGTAATTAAATCCAACGCGTGGCGACCATAGCAACTGCCCCGATGGAATATCGGTTGTGGAATATTTACCTGCAAAAGTAGTATCAACAGCAATGTTAAATCCGGGTTTGGTACTGATAACGGGAATATCAACCCGCAATCCTGCTGTTAATCTGAAGCGCTGATTTACCTGTATTTCATCCTGCGCATAAAATCCTAATTGTGCAGCTTTGAATTCTGCGGAAGGTTTTTCAACTCCTGTCACATTAGAATAGGTCACGTCGACCTGGCGTGGATTATTATTATAAAAGTCATTTAAAGAATTGAATCTCCAACGGCCGTTAAAATTGTTCATGAACAGGTTCCTGAATTTGAAGAATTCGTTATGTGTGCCGAAAGTGAACGTGTGTTTGCCTCTGAAAACTTTTACATTGTCTGTGATCTCGAGAATATCCTGGTCGAGCTCATTAGCCACGGAGCTTCTTTCAGAACCAAGCTGTATAGTGGCTGCGCCTTTGAATATTTCCACAGAAGGAAATAGAGCTCCATAAGTACTCCTGTAATCCCTGATCCGGTGCATGCCAACGATCAGGTTATTGGAAATGGTATTACTGAAATTGCTTCTTAATTCAGCAACGGTAATATTCTGTTTATTATTAAAACGGTAGGTGTTGTTGCCAAAACGAAAAAAGGTGTTGCTTCTTGAAATATTATCATCAAAAGCTTTGATATAATTATGACGAACAGTGAGCCTGTGGTTTTCATTGATGTTCCAGTCCAGCCGGCCGAAGAATTTATCGCTCTGTGTTTGTGCATCGAAAACATTAGCTGTACCGGGATCGTAATTGTAGGTAGTATTTAAGAAATTGGTGAGGGTAGTAGCCTCTTCAGTGGTAATGGCCGAATTGTTTTCACCAGCATTAAATAATGTGGGGGCATTTCTGCGGGACAGTTCTGCATTGGCAAAGAAGAATAATTTATTCCTGATGATCGGCCCACCGATGCGCAAACCATATTGTTTGTCAGAGAAATCGGTTGTTTTTGTTTTGGTAACCGGATCCTTACCCACTGTTCCCTGGCTCCTGGTAAAATAATATGCAGATCCTTCCAGCTTATTAGTTCCTGATCGGGTTACGGCATTTACTCCACCACCTGTAAAATTCCCATAGGTAATATCGAAGGGGGCAAGTACCACCTGTATTTCCGAAATGGCATCAAGAGAGATGGGCGTTGCCGAGGCTTGCCCACCAGGGGTTCCCGATGCCGCTAATCCGAAAACGTCATTATTGACTGCACCATCAATAGTGATATTATTATACCTGTTACTCATACCGCCGAAGCTGATACCACCCGATGCGGTGGGATTGGCCTGTGGAGTGATACGCGTAAAATCCTGGATATTTCTGCTGAGTGTTGGAAGCGTTGCAATGGTTTGCCGGCTGATATTCGTAGAGGCCCCTGTCTTTTTTTGTGCCGCAGAAGTTCCGGTTATAACAACCTCCGATAACTGGGTAGATGCAATGGTAAGAGATACATCCACCCGGGTATTTTCGCCTAAGGCAAGAAATACATTATCCTGACTATAATTTTGATAGCCAACGTATGACACCTCTATGGTATATGGTCCGCCAGGGATCATATTTACTATATTGAATAATCCCTGGATAAGGGTGGTCGTTCTGTAACGGGTGCCTGTGGGCTGGTGAATGGCGGTGACGCTTGCACCGGATAAGGTTTCAGAGGTTGAAGTTACGGTGCCGCTAATGCTGCTGGTAGTAGCCTGGGCGTTCAATAGAAAAGGAGCAAAAACAACGGCCAGTACATACAGGATCTTTTTTCTCATGTTTGTATTTTTAGCTTTTGCAAATAAAGCACAATGGCTTAGAGAAGGTCTTTCACATGACATTAACAAATTGTAAAGCATCAATGATGCCAGCCTTCCCCCTTTGAAAAAGGAAACAACTCCACACCCGGGGAGATTATTCTATGGAACGAATTGAAGTGTAAAAATAAGAGGTTATCAATTTTACCGTCAACGACCAATGAGCGGGCATGGGCTCCCTCAAGGAACATGCCGGCGCTTAACCCTTATTAAGCTTCCTTTATCACTATTCGGTACCTAATTTGCTAAATACAATTGTTTGCTCAACGAGCGTTATTAGTTAATTTTGCAGCCAATTACACTAACCTGAAAAAATTCTGGAAAATATCCCGTACAACCCTGTTGGTACTGATAGGAGTAATCATATCGGTATGGCTGCTTATCCAAACAACCCCGGTTCAGAATTTTTTAGTTAACCAGATAGCGAAAAAGCTATCCAAAGATCTTAGGACCACTGTTCGTATTAAACACGTCAACTTTGCGCTTTTTAATAGTATGCTACTTGAAGGTGCCCTGGTGGAGGACCTGAAAGCAGATACGCTCTTATATGCTGGCTCTGTTAAAGTAAATATCACCGACTGGTTCTTCTTCAAGGATAAAATTGAACTTGAATATATAGGCTTGCAGGATGTTGTAATTCATCTTAATCGTACGAACCCGGAATGGAACTACAGCTTTATTGCGGAATATTTTACCGGCCCTGTTCCTTCTGCTACCGAACAGAAAAATATTAACCTGAACCTGAGAAAGGTTGAATTCGATAATATTTTTCTTATCCAGCGCGATGAATGGCGCGGAGAAGATATGACAGCGAGTATTAAATCGCTTGATATAAATGCAGACGAGATCGATTTCAATAAAAGATTGATGCTGATAAATACAATCGATCTTGTTCAACCTTATTTTTCTATCTATAATTATCCAGGTAGAAGACCCCCGCGTAATACATCTATTGTAGTTGAAGAGGAAGAAATTATTAACGATACCAATAACCTGCGCTGGAACCTGGGCAAATGGAATGTTGACATTAGTAAACTGAGTATTGTTTCGGGGACATTTAAAAACGACAAGAAAACAGATCGCGAACCATATACATCCTTCGATGGCAACCATATTTTATTCGGGGATATAGATGGAACATTTACTAACTGTACTGTTAAACAGGATACAATTGGTGCAGATGTTTATTTGACGACAAAAGAAAGAAGCGGGCTCGAAGTAAAAAGTTTCCTTGCTAAAATGAAGATGCATCCCGAAGCAATGGAGTTCAGCAATCTTGATGTAGTTACTAATGGTAGTCATCTCCATGATTATTTTGCCATGCGTTATGCAACGTTCGACGATATGGCGGACTTTGAAACAAAAGTGCGCATGGAAGGAAATTTTAATGATGCCGTAATCA
>CAYLVR010000063.1:5310-17083 GCA_964387165.1 uncultured Chitinophagaceae bacterium
GATATTGCTTTTTTTGCACCGCAGTTAAAAAACTGGAAAAAGAAAATAGAAGTCAACGGCTCCGTTAAAGGAACAGTTGATAAGCTGAATGGAAAAAACCTGGTAATAGAAGCAGGTAAGGATACTTATCTCCGCGGAAATATCAGTATGGCCGGATTGCCCTATATTGAAAAAACATATATAGATTTTGAAGCGGAGAACTTCCGCACTTCTTATAAAGATGCAGTAACAATAGTTCCACAATTAAAAAGTATTACACAACCGCGGCTCGATGTACTGGAATATTTACGTTTCCGGGGCAACTTTACCGGGTTCATTAATGACTTTGTAACATACGGTTCGCTTGAAACAAAACTTGGCACTGTTGTAACTGATCTGAACATGAAATTCCCCGATAACCTTCCTTCTAAATATTCGGGAAACATTAAAACACCGGGATTTAATATTGGGAAATTACTTGGTAATAACACCCTGGGTAAAATAGTTTTCCAGGGAAAAGTAAATGGAACAAGCCTAAGGTCATCTTCTATAAATGCTGAACTTGATGGCGATATTAAACTACTTGAATTTAATAATTATCCTTATCAGGAAATAACAGTTAAGGGAAAAGTGGCTAAAAGTTTATTTAATGGAGAGTTTGTTGCCAACGATCCCAATCTGCAGGCCGCACTTAATGGACTTATAGATTTCAGTAAAGAAATTCCTGAATTTAATTTTGAGGCTGATGTTACAAAAGCTGATTTGCTTAAACTTAACCTGATGAATGACCAGGTTGATTTTGATGGCAAATTTAATTTTAATTTTGAGGGAGATAATATTGATAACTTCCTGGGAACCGCCCGTATTTACGATGCTTCATTATTCAGAAAAGGGAAGAAAATTTCTTTTGATTCATTATATGTGGAATCAAAAATAATGGATAGTAATAGGGTGATCACTGCTGTGAGTAACGAATTTGATGCTGCTGTGGCGGGCGAATTTTCATTGCGGGATCTTCCAGCTGCGTTCCAGACATTCCTGAATAAATACTACCCTGCTTATATAAAACCTTCAAAAAAGATATTGACGAATGAAAACTTCAGCTTTGTAATCAGCACAAAAAATGTTGAAGAATATATTAATCTCATACATCCTGATCTTTCCGGCTTTAATTTCAGCACTATAACGGGAAGAATAAATACTAAAGAAAACCTGCTGGATCTTAATGCGGAAGTGTCGCAATTTAATTATAAGAATATTGCGTTTTATGATCTGTTATTAAAGGCTACGGGAGAGGCCGGTAGTTTGACAATGCAAACTGATATTGGAAATATCACTATTAACGATAGTCTTAGTTTTCCCTCAACAGCCATTAACGTTCATTCGGCTAACGATGTTTCTGATATAAATATTAAAACCAGTGCGAATCAGACACTGAACTCTGCAAATATTAATGCCCGCGTAACCACGGTACCTACAGGGGCAAAGGTTAGATTCAAAGAGTCTGATTTTGATATTAACGGTAAAAAATGGATCATTGAAAAGAATGGTGAGTTTGTATTTTCAGAGAAACAATTATCTGCAGAGAATGTAAAGCTTTATAATGGTCTGCAGGAAATTAGCATTGTCACTGCACCTTCACCGGTTACGGGCATTAATGATGTAAAGGTGCAGCTGCAGAAAGTTAATATCGGTGATTTTACCCCGTATATTGTTAAGTCCAATCGACTTGAAGGGCTGTTGTCAGGCACAGTGAGCATATCAGATCCATTTGGGAAAATGAAAATAGATATGAATGCGGTAGCAGAGCATTTCACTTTTGATGATGATTCGATTGGTAAAATAACACTTAAAGGAAAATATTACGATGCATTAAAGGAAGTGGATTTTAACGCGGTTGCTAATAACAGGGACTACACTTTTGATCTGCAGGGTATTTATAATTTGGGAGATAGCGCTAAAAAAGAAAGTCTTGATATTTTTACCACCCTGAAGAATACTAAAATTGATATACTACAACAATATCTTTCTGGCGTTTTTAGTGATCTTGCCGGTTTTGCAACCGGTGCATTGAGAATTACCGGGCCAGCAAATGATTTAGATTATATAGGGTCCATACACCTGTCAGATGCTTTGCTTCGTGTAAAATATACTAATGTATTATACAGGATCCCATTTGCTAATGTGGAGATGAAAGACGACCGTATAGATTTTGGGAGCTTCCAGTTTGAAGATGAACGACGAAATACCGCGAAGATCAACAGGGGGATATTATATCATGAAGGATTTAACAACCTGGCTTTCGATTTTGCCATGAGTACAAATAAATTATTGGTGCTGGCAACGAACAATACTAATACCGGTGATTCATATTATGGAAACGTGGTAGCGAGAGCTAATATGACACTTACCGGCCCGCTCGAAGATATGGTAATGAATATCCAGGGAGAACCAACAGACAGTTCAGATTTGTACATTAATACCAAAAGCGGAAAACAAAGCGATCAGGCAGATTTTATTGTATGGAAAGTTTACGGTCGTGAAATGCAGGGTACAAAAGAATCAAGCACCAGTAACCTGACGGTCAATCTTGATGTGACGGCGAATAATTATGCCAATATGTATGTAATCCTTGATGAACTTACTGGAGATATTATCCAGGCGACGGGCAGGGGTAATCTTAAAATACATGCGTCAACTAACGGTGAGTTTAATATTTTAGGCAGGTATGATATCGACAGGGGCAATTATAATTTCAACTTTGAATCTTTACTTAAAAAACCATTTAGTTTAAGAGAAGATGTGGCTAATTATATTCAGTGGTCCGGTGATCCGAATAATGCCACTATTAAAATAGAAGCGGAATATGAGGCGGAAAATGTGCGCTTCAGCGATCTTGGTACAAGTATACAAAATTTGAGTGTGAGTGAAAATGTATCGAGATATCGTGGTAAAGTATTGGTAATAGCTGCATTGTCGCAGGAGTTGTTATCTCCTGAAATTGTTTTCCGTATTGAATTACCTGCAAATAGTCCCCTCCGTAACGATGAAAGTGCATCAAGGGTATTAAATGCTATACAGGCAGATCAGAATGAGTTAAATAAACAGGTAGCGTTTCTTGTTGTATTTAATAGTTTCGGGCCATTGCAGACTTCTGCCAACCAGGGGAATCTTGCCAATACAGCTTTTGAAGGAATTGTAGTGGGAAGTATTTCGGGGGTGCTTTCTAATACATTAAGCAGGCAATTCTCTAATGTGTTTCAGAAAATATTTAATGACAAAAGTATTCGTGTAAACTTCAATGCACAGTTATATAATGGATCTAACCTGATAAATACATTCAGTTCGAATGCGTTTAGTATTAATAGAACGAACCTTAATTTATCAATTGGCAAAAGCCTGTTTAATGAAAGGCTGACATTTACATTTGGTAGTGCGGTAGATTTTGGATTGACATCTGAACAGGCAAATGCAACAGGAAATCTTCCTTTTCTGCCAGATATAAACGCTGAATGGAAAGTTAGTGCGGATGGGAAGGTGGTGCTTACTTTCTTTTATCGTGATTCGTATAATTATCTTGCCCGGGCAGGTATTCGCCAGAATCGCTCAGGTGCGAGTATCAGTTACCGTCGTGAGTTTGAACATGTCGGTGAATTGTTGCAGAGTAAGAATAAAAAGAATAAAGAGTAAAAATAAAGAATAACCGCAGGGGGGATTTACTTTAACCCTTTAATATTTCATGCCCCAGTTTATCTCTTTTTGTCTGCAAATATTTTTCATTATGCGGATTAGGAACAATTTCGATAGGTACCGTATCTATTATTTCAATTCCATACCCCAATAATGCGGCGCGTTTTTTAGGATTATTACTCATCAGTTTTAGCTTACTAATTCCTAAGTGGCGAAGCATTTGAGCGCCTACTCCATAATCACGTTTATCCATAGGAAAACCTAAATGAAGATTTGCTTCTACTGTATCCATTCCATGTTCCTGGAGTTTATAGGCTTTTAATTTATTCATCAGGCCAATACCGCGTCCCTCCTGGTTCATATATAATATAGCGCCTTTCCCTTCTTTTTCAACCATCTGCATGGCGGCGTGTAATTGTTCGCCACAATCGCAGCGTAGCGATCCTAATATATCGCCCGTAAAGCAGGATGAATGCACACGAACCAATACTGGCTCATCTTTTTCCCATTCGCCTTTAATTAATGCGAGATGTTCATTCGTTGTTCCTTTTTCCCCGAAAGCCACCAGTTTAAATTCCCCGTATTTGGTGGGCATCTGCACGCGAACGATCTCTTCTATCAATGAATCAGATTTTAACCTGTATTCTATGAGGTCTTTTATCGAAATTAATTTAAGATCGAATTTTTTTGCGATATCTCTTAATTCAGGCAGCCTCGCCATTGATCCATCTTCATTCATAATTTCTACGAGCACCCCCGCGGGCTCAAATCCTGCAAGCCGGGCAAGATCGATTGTTGCCTCTGTATGCCCTGCTCTCCTTAATACGCCGCCTTTTTTTGCACGCAATGGAAATATATGTCCCGGACGGCCCAGATCGCGGGGAGTGGTGGATGGGTCAATTAATGACTGTATTGTTTTTGCACGATCGTGGGCGGAAATACCTGTTGTACAACCATGACCCAACAGATCAACTGAAACTGTAAAAGCCGTTTCATGTAAGGCGGTATTGTTGTTAACCATCAGATCGAGCTGGAGTTCTTCACAGCGGTCCTCAATTAATGGGGTGCATATTAATCCACGGCCGAACTTACTCATGAAGTTGACCATTTCGGGGGTTATATTTCTTGCCGCAGTAATGAAATCACCCTCATTTTCCCTGTCCTCATCATCAACGACTATAATTAATTTTCCTGCCTTTATATCTTCTATGGCACTTTCTATGGTATTGAGCATTAAGCTTATTTTCCGCAAAGTTACCAAAATCCCCCTGCAGTTAGTGTATATGTGTAGCAAGCCGCGACCCTTTCAAAGACTGCGTACATCAAAGCTTCATCCGACGCCTTAGGATTTGGCCGACGGCTGTCAGCGTTGGAGGGGCCTGTCTTATTCCGTAAGCCAGAGAACCATGTAAACAGGGGTTTACTGGTCTAATATTACCTCACCCGATTCTCAATAATCCTCTTCTAAAAGTTAAAACATGTAGAAAGTTTTGGCGGTAAAGGGCTTGCGAATATCTTCGTCGTCATAAAACGTCGAATGATAAAATTTTTCACGCATGGAAATGTATAGGCGGAGTTCTATCGCGCAGCTGCGCCTTCGCGAAGCTGCGGCGGAGCAAGGCCGGAAAAAGCCTTTGCAGCGCAGAGCCGACTATTAAAAACAAAAATATACGGATGAAATTGTACGTTTTACTCTCTTCATTATTCTTATTGTTTTCAGATTATACCAGCGCACAGGCGCCCGCATCTTACAGCGCCTCGGAAATATACCAACGTATTGAGAAACTCAAAGTGCTGGGATCGGTACTGTATGTAGCTGCACATCCCGACGATGAAAATACGCGACTGCTTGGCTGGCTCTCTAATGAAAAGTTATATAGAACGGGGTATTTATCGATTACCCGCGGCGATGGGGGGCAAAACCTCATCGGTGATGAACAGGGTATTGAACTGGGATTGATCAGAACCCAGGAACTCCTGGCCGCAAGACGTATAGATGGAGCAGAGCAATTCTTTTCAAGGGCCTTCGATTTTGGATACAGTAAAAGCACAGAAGAAGCTTTAAGGATCTGGGACAAGGAAAAAGTGCTTGCCGATGCCGTATGGGTAATCAGGAAATTTCAACCAGATGTGATCATCACCAGGTTTCCTCCGGATAATCGCGCCGGGCATGGTCATCATTCAGCCTCTTCTGTAATTGCCGCCGAAGCATTCAGGGCAGCAGCCAACCCTGAAATGTTCCCTGAACAATTTAAATATGGTGTAAAACCCTGGCAGGCAAAACGAATATTCTGGAATAGCTACAATTTTGGAGGGAGCGATTATACCAACAATGAACAGATGAAAGTTGATGTTGGTGGATATAACCCGGTGCTGGGAAAGAGTTACGGAGAAATAGCTGCGGAGAGCCGGAGTCAGCATAAAAGCCAGGGGTTTGGTGTGCCCGCAAGCCGTGGGGCGCAATTTGATTTTTTCTCATTTACCGATGGAGATAAAACACATGGTGATTTAATGGAAGGAGTGGATGTTTCCTGGCAAAGATTTCATCTGCCTGTAATCACTGCTTCTATTAATAATATTCTGCAATCTTATAAAATATCGGATCCCGGTGCATCCGTTTCCTCGCTTGTTAAATTATATAAACAAATAAATAAAATACCTGATAATATCTCCTGGAAAAAAATAAAATTAAAAGAATTGCAGGATGTTATTGCCGCAGCGGCAGGGTTATGGATGGAAGCATTTACCGCAAATCCAAAAGCAATAATAGGAGAAACGCTGAGTGTTAGTATATCTGTTAATAATCGTGATGGGGCAAATGTGCAGCTAAGAAATATTGTTGTTGATGGAAGCGATACAGTTTTAAATACAAAAGCGGAGTCTAATAAAAATATAAATTTCAATGTGACGCTGAAAGTAGAGAGTAATGAGAAAATATCTCAGCCTTACTGGCTGGTTAAAAAAATGAATGGCGGATCTTTTAACGTGGATGATCAGCTGTTAATCGGGAAAGCAGAATCAGATCCTGCTTTCATCGCAGTATTCAACGTGGATATTGATGGACAGAATTTTACTTATACAAGACCAGTCATGTATAAAAGCACAGATCCTGTGAAAGGTGAAATATATCACCCGCTGGTAGTGGTCCCTAAATTATCTGAATCTGCTAAATATGGTGTACTCAAACATATTAATTACGATCATATTCCTGATATTTATTATTACAATACCGATACAGGGAAGATATCAGTTTCAAATGTGAAAATTGATGGCAAAAAAATAGGATATATCGAAGGTGCAGGTGATAAAGTTCCAGCCGCATTAAACCTGATGGGTTATGATGTAGCGGTTATTAAAGAAAACGATCTGGATATCGGCTATTTAAAACAATTTGATGCAATAATAACAGGGGTTCGTGCATACAACGTACATGCGTTTCTTACAGAAAAACATAATGTATTGAATGAATATATAAAGAACGGTGGCAATTTAATTGTTCAGTATAATACGAATAGTAATGCTGGTCCGAATAAAGCCAGAATTGGCCCTTATCCATTTTATATTTCCCGCGACAGGGTAACTGATGAAACTTCGCCCGTTAAGTTTTTGTTGCCCCAACACCAGGTATTCAATTACCCGAATAAAATAACAAGTGCGGATTTCGATAACTGGATACAGGAACGCGGAATTTACATGGCTACACAGCTTGATGCGGCGTATGTAGCACCCCTTGGACTTCGCGATCCAGGTGAAGAAGAACAAAAAGGTGGTTTAATTATCGCCGATTATGGTAAAGGTAAATTTGTGTACACAGGGCTGGTATTTTTTCGTGAGCTTCCCGCCGGTGTTGAAGGCGCATACAGGTTGCTTGCGAATATTATTGCTTTAAATAAAAATTCAAAATGAGTAAAGTTCCTGATGGTAGGAGGAATGTGGCAGCAGTGGTTTGCATAGTTTTAGGATTAGCAGTGGGACTCTTTATAAAAAGGGTTTCTATCGGTTTGCTCATTGGTGTTGTGCTGGGTTTTCTGGTAAGTGGTATGATGTCAGGCAAAAAATAATTACATGAGCGGTATTGATTGGATTGTATTGTCTCTTACGTTGATCGGAGTAATCTGCTATGGGTTGTATAAAAGCAAAACTACCCGTAATCTCGATGGGTACTTCCTCAACAACCGGTCAATGCCCTGGTGGATAGTATTATTGGGTGTAATGGGAACACAGGCCAGCGCCGTTACATTTTTATCTGTTCCCGGGCAGGCTTATACCGATGGCATGCGTTTCGTGCAATTTTATTTTGGATTGCCATTGGCGATGATTGTATTGTGCGTAACGTTTGTTCCCATATTTCATAAGCTGAAAGTTTTTACTGCTTATGAATACCTCGAAAAACGTTTCGATTCACGAACAAGAACATTCACCTCATTATTATTTTTAGTTCAAAGAGCATTATCTACAGGAATAAGTATTTATGCACCGGCTATTATTCTTTCTTCCCTGTTAAACTGGAATATTTACTGGACGAATTTATTTATGGGAGGGTTGCTGATATTCTACACCGTTTCGGGTGGTGCAAAAGCAGTGGCTCACACTCAGAAGTTCCAGTTACTTGTTGTGTTTGCAGGAATGGTTATGGCGGGGTATATGGTAGTTAATTTATTGCCGGAAGGGGTGGGATTTGCTGATGCGATAAATTTAGGCGACAAGCTTGGGAAAATGAATACCATCACCACCGGAATTACCGGTGAAGGTTTTAACTGGAGCGACAGGTATAATATAATCAGTGGAATTATAGGTGGTTTCTTTTTACAATTGTCTTATTTCGGGACCGATCAATCGCAGGTAGGAAGATATTTAACTGCAAAATCAATTAAAGAAAGCAGGCTGGGTTTAATATTGAATGGGATCGTAAAAGTGCCCATGCAATTCATGATATTATTAATTGGTGTACTGGTATTTGTATTTTATTTGTTTAATAATCACCCGGCTACATTTAATGGGCGGCAGATGACATTGCTGGATAATTCAGCATATAAGCCTCTCGCAGATGAATTGCAGTGGCAACTGGATTCATTACAACAGGAAAAACAAATACTGGTTAGGCAATGGACGGCCGATAAACAGAACGATGGATTAATTGAAAACATCAATGGATATATCCAGCAGGAGAAAATAATCCAGGATTCGGTAAAGACGCTGATCGGTAAAGTTGATCTGCTTGCAGAAGCGAATGATACGAATTATATTTTCCTGCGTTTTGTGATTGATTATTTGCCGACCGGATTAATTGGATTATTGATAGCTGTAATATTTCTGGCTGCCTGGGGAAGTATAGCGGCAGCATTGAATTCTTTGTCATCATCTACGGTAGTGGATATTCATAAAAAGTTTATCGAAAAGAACACGACTGATGAAAAGGATTATATGTTGTCGAAGAAATATACAGTAATGTGGGGAGGAGTATGTATTGCAGCTGCGATGTTTGCTACACAGATGGGCAGTTTGATAGAAGCCGTTAATATTCTGGGGTCTCTTTTTTACGGCGTTATTCTCGGGATATTCCTGGTGGCTTTTTACATGAAACGGGTGAAGGGGAAGGTGGTATTCTGGAGCGCTATTATTACCGAATTAATAATTATTGTCTTATTTATACTAAACGAGCAGGGGATAATAGGTTTAGGGTTTTTGTGGTTAAATGTAATAGGGGCGTTATGTGTGATGTTGTTTTCAGCTATTAGCTATATTAAAAAATAAACCGCCCCGAATGAGGCGGTTTATAAAATGCAATATTTTTCTTCTTAACCCTTGCGTAAACATGTTGGGGGCAAAGCCCGAATCCAACCTGCACCACGATTATTATTTCAGTGAAGCGATCAGTTTTTCATTTAGCGCCACATAATCAGCATTCTTGGCTTCTTTCGCGATTTCCATTGATTTAGTTGCTGTGGCTATAGCGGCAGCTTTTTTACCAAGTTTGGCCTGGGCCTTTGCTTTCTGATGAAGTATCCAGAATGCTTTGGGATTTTCTGTGGCGGCTTTATCGAACCATTCAACAGCTTTGTTTAAATCTTTTCCATTTTCCAGGTAATAGTAAGCAGCTGTAAAATATGGTGGTTTGTCGCCTTTCATCTGCTCATCAATCTGTGTCATTATTCTGTTGTCTATTTCTGTTGTAACAGGAATAGTAACAAATACATTATCCCAGATAATAGAAATATTCATTGAAGATGCTTTCAGGTCTTCAAAAAGGATCATGAAGCTTTCCACAGAAAAAGGTAGTTTTTCTGCTTTAACGTTGAAACGTGCAACATCTTCTGATTCTTTGTAAGCAGAAGGGCTGGTAACATCAGTTTGTTTAGTGATAATAATTGTCCACTCGGCTTCGCCAGGGATAGATAATATACCATACTTACCTGCTGCTACCTTTTTGCCACCTACGGTTACATCATCTCCGAAGGTAATTGTAGTGGCCCCATTAGCGCCTGTTCTCCATACTTTACCGTACGGAACGAGGTCACCAAAAACTTTTCTGTCTTTAACTGCTGGCCTTGAATATGAAAGCTCAACGGTAGATAAGCCAAAATCCTGTTTAATTGTGGTTAAAGGCGAAGGCTGTGGCACTTTAAGACCCTGGGCAAATGTGGTGTTGCTGATAAATGCACACAACAGTACAGCACTAATCATTTTGGAACTCAATTTCATCAGTTTATTTTTTGTTTTTATATGTCTGCCCCGCGTCGCCAAAGGCTTTGCCGGCGGCACGATGGAACGCTGCAAATAGTCACTCTTTTGTGAGAATGAATTATATGCTTCGTTTCATGCAAACGTAATATTAAACAAAAATAGGGTAGTGCGCATTAAAAAGCCGGACTTAAAAGTCCGGCCTGTTTTATTTTAATATGATCTTTTATTAATATGTTATTATTATGCTGCAGGATTCATCATGCTGGAGGCCTTTGACTTCAGTACCATCCAGATAAAACGGGAATTACCTTTCAGGTATCTCATGAATAATCTTCTTGGTTCCTGCATCATCCTGTAGAACCACTCAAGGCTGGTAGCCTGCATCCATTTGGGAGCCCGGGCAACCTTACCTGCAAGCACATCAAAAGAACCGCCCACGCCCATCATGAAGTTTACTGTTTCGTTTAGTCCGTCGTGATTCCTGTATAAGAAGTTTTCTTTTTTGGGAGAAGGCATGGCCACATAAAGAATGTTTGCTCCGCTTACTTTTATATCGTTTACAATTTCTGCCTCGTCTTCCAGTTTGAAATAACCGTTTCTTGACCCCGCAATTACAGATGCCCCATAAGTATCTGTAATTTTTGATTTAAGTGTTGTCAGTACTTCATCTGTAGCACCGAGAAGGTACACTTTGTAGCCATTGTTAGCTGCCATTGTTAAGGTTTCTACCATCAGGTCAATGCCTGCAACTCTTTCTTTCAGGGGGGAGCCCAGTATTTTTGAAGCTATTACTACGCCGCCGCCATCAACATTAATGATATCAGCGTTACATACACTTTCAAATAATTGAGGATTACGATGCATTAATACAATCTTGGCAGCATTTACAACCGTATGGTGTATATGCTTTTTGTTGTCGATTGCATTCTTAATGATGTTGAGAGTTTCGCCCATAGTAAGATTATCTATGGGTACGCCGAGAAGTTGTATCCTGTCCATTAATTTGTTTTTTACAATTGGAATGTTCGCAGGATATCAAACTAGCAAACGCCATACCGGCGAATGCCAATGCAATATTAAAACGGATTTTCGGAAAAAGCAAGCAAACAATGGAGATTTCTCATTTATGCAGGTAAGAGGGGTGGAACTGCTGCAGGGTGGCCCGCAGATAGTCGCGATCGAGATGGGTGTAGATTTCGGTGGTAGTGATGCTTTCATGCCCCAGCATCTCCTGAACGGCCCGCAGATCGGCGCCCCCTTCCACTAAATGCGTGGCAAAAGAGTGCCTTAGGGTATGTGGAGAGATTGTTTTATTGATTCCGGCTTTTTTAACAAGATCTTTTAGTGCAAGAAATATCATAACCCTGCTAAGCTTCGAGCCACGCCTGTTCAGGAAAAGAGTATCCTCCTGGCCATTTGC
>CAYLVR010000064.1:0-8822 GCA_964387165.1 uncultured Chitinophagaceae bacterium
TGATCAGCGTTGCGAAAAATGGATCACAGAAAATAACCAGTGGCCGCGGGTGAATAAATTAATTGCTGATAAATATAATTCGGTTTCGAAACCTGTTTATAATAATACTTCTTCGCCGGGCATATTACCTGGAGGTAATAATGGATTGGGATTACAATTATTAGGATTATCTGGGGATGAAGTGTTGCCTGCTGATGTTTATGAAAAAATAAAAGCCGAGGCATTATCGCAGGTACGCGGAACTGTGCAGGCTGATATATTAAAAGAGGATCAGGCGCAGAATACCTGCATATTCAGTACCGAGTTTGCGTTAAAATTAATGGGTGATGTGCAGCAGTATTTTATTGATAATAAGGTAAAGAATTTTTACAGCGTAAGTATTAGCGGGTATCATATTGCAGAAGCCGGCGCTAACCCGATTACCCAATTGGCATTTACATTATCGAATGGGTTTACTTATCTCGAATATTATTTGAGTCGTGGGATGAATATTGATGATTTTGCACCTAATCTTAGTTTCTTTTTCAGTAATGGAATGGATGCAGAATATAGTGTGATAGGTCGTGTGGCGCGAAGGATATGGGCGAAAGCGATTAAAAATTTATATAAAGGAAACGAGCGCAGCCAGAAATTAAAATATCATATTCAAACAAGTGGAAGGAGCTTGCATGCGCAGGAAATAGATTTTAATGATATCCGTACCACGCTGCAGGCGTTATATGCGATATATGATAATTGTAATAGCCTGCATACAAATGCTTATGATGAAGCGATCACCACTCCTACAGAGGAATCTGTTCGTCGTGCTATGGCGATACAATTAATTATTAACCGTGAGCTGGGAACGGCCAAAAATGAAAATCCTAACCAGGGATCTTTTTTAATTGAGGAATTAACTGATTTAGTTGAAGAAGCTGTGTTAACAGAGTTTGATAGAATAACGGAACGTGGAGGCGTATTGGGTGCGATGGAAAGAATGTATCAGCGAAATAAAATACAGGAAGAAAGCCTGCAATATGAAAGCTTAAAGCACAATGGTAAATTACCGATTGTTGGAGTAAATACTTTTTTAAATAAGAAAGGTAGTCCCACTATATTGCCTGGAGAAGTCATTCGCAGTACAACGGAAGAAAAAGAGCAGCAGATTAAAAATGTGCGGGCATTCTGGAAAAGAAATGAATCGCGCAGTGCGGAGGCATTAAAAAGGTTGCAGCATGCTGCGGTTAAGAATGAAAATTTATTTGAAGAATTAATGCAGACGGTTAAATATTGTTCGCTTGGGCAGATAACTCATGCATTATATGAAGTGGGTGGACAGTACAGAAGAAATATGTAATGATTTATATGTTTAATAAGGAGCGGTAATTAAATTATTGCGAGATAAATAGTTTGGTTGATGACTACAGTTATGATGTGAATGGTAATCTTACGCTGGATAAAAATAAAGGCATTAGCAGCATCACTTATAATCATCTGAATCTACCATTGGTAGTTACGGTAACCGGTAAGGGAACAATTACATATACTTATGATGCTGCGGGTAGTAAATTAAAAAAAGTAAGCGTTGATAATACAATTGTTGGGAAGACAATTACCAAAACAACAGATTATGTTGGTGGATTGATTTATGAAAGTAAATTAACCTCTCCTGCCGACCCTTCTGATTATACGGAGATGTTGCAATTTATATCACATGAAGAAGGAAGGATCAGATTCCGTCCGATAGTGGGTGCTGCTCCTGCTACATTCAGTTATGATTATTTTATTAAAGATCATTTAGGCAATGTGCGTATGGTGCTGACCGAAGAACAACTCACTGATGCATATCCTGCAGCAACCATGGAAACAGCCAATGCTGCAACGGAAGAAGCGATTTATACTAACCTTTCTTCTACACGTGTAGCTAAGCCTTCTTCTTATCCCAATACACCTGCAGGCAATGCGCAGGTAGCGAAAGTAACAGCCGCAAGTGGTCAGCAAAAAATAGGTCCTGCTATTTTATTAAAAGTAATGGCGGGAGATAAGTTCAATTTGCAGGCCAATAGCTGGTGGAGCAGCGGAAGTACACCAGGCACACCTGTTAGTCCGGTAACGGATATTGCTGCTGCCTTATCAGCGGCCTTATCGGGCGTATCGGGAGGCAAATTTACGAGCGGCGATATGTCTGGCAGTGGCTTACCCGGTACTGCTGCTACTTCATTCCTGGCGACACAAACCCCTGTATCAACAAGGTCTACTGTATACTTTCAAATTGAGTATATTAATGATACGGTTGCAGCCAAATTTTATGCTGTTGATGATTAAAGAAAATGGAGTATTCACATTCCCAGCCACTTTTCGGAATGGTTTTTTTATGCCCAAAACTGAATAATTATGGAATTAAACACAATCAATCTACCCGCGCGGGGTTTGTCCTGCCGGATGGCATGTGGCCACAGATGAGGATTGGAAAGCCTTAGAGATCTGCGTGGGAATGACGGCTGAAGATGCTGATAAAACCGGGCCCAGGTCTGCTTATACCTATGGCCTGATCAGTAAGCTGAATTATACCGGATATTTTTATAATGTTGACTCTACATTTAATAAGTTCGGAGAAGAAGCCATTTATTGGAGTTCGACTGCCGAAGGTAATTCGGGAAACTGGATACGCAGGGCTCCTTATGATAATGGCTCTTATCCACTCATCTGGAGAACTGTTGCCAGTGATTCTTCATTACCAATTCGCTGTGTCAGGGATATTGATTATCAAGAATAAAATAACTGTACCGGTGGGGGTGGGACTCTGTTTTCACATTATACATCTCTTCTATTGCCCGACTCTTTCATACACAATAGCAGCGCCCTGCCCAACACCTACACACATGCTCGCCATACCATAACGTGCGTTCCGACGTTTCATCTCATGTAATAAAGTGGCTGAGATCCGAACGCCACTGCAACCAAGCGGATGGCCAATGGAAATAGAACCTCCATTAACATTCACTTTGCTAATATCTAATCCCAGGTCTCTTATTACAGCTATTGATTGCGATGCAAACGCTTCATTTAATTCAATTAAATCAATATCTTTTATTGCAAGCTTTGCACGCAGCAATGCTTTTTTAATTGCAGGCACGGGACCCATCCCCATAATTGAAGGATCAACACCCGCAACCGCCATCGAAATTATTTTACCCAATGGTTTTAATCCGTATTTATTCACAGCTTCTTCGCTGGCAAGCAACATGGCTGCAGCGCCATCATTTAATCCGGATGAATTTCCTGCAGTAACAGAACCTGTTTTTGAAAAAGCTGGTCTTAGTGCGGCTAATTTCTCGGCACTTGATTTACGCGGATGCTCATCAGACTTAAATAATTCTTTTCCCCTGTTAATTTCTACAGGAATTAATTCATCAGCAAATTTCCCTGCTTCGTGGGCAGCAAAATATTTTGCATGTGAGTGTAATGCAAATGCATCCTGCTCTTCTCTTGAAATATTCCATTGTTTTGCAACATTCTCGGCAGTCTCGCCCATAGAATATGGGTAATATTTATCGGTAAGATTTTTATTCGCAAACCTCCATCCTATTGTTGTGTCGACTATTTCGGAGGTGCGATTAAATGCAGCTGCCGGTTTCAACATTACAAATGGCGCGCGGGTCATACTTTCAACCCCTCCCGCTATTAAAATATCACCATCTCCACACATAATTGCGCGCGCGGCATCCATGATAGCTTGTAAGCCTGAGGCACATAACCTGTTAACTGTATTTCCCGGAACGGTAACGGGCAGGCCGGCAAGCAAAGCAGCCATCCTCGCCACATTACGGTTATCCTCACCCGCCTGGTTGGCATCACCGGCGATAACATCTTCTATTTCATTAATATCTATTGAAGGGTTGCGAGTAAGCAGCGCTTTGATAACCAGTGCAAGAAGATCATCGGGGCGGGTATGTGCGAGCGACCCACCATATTTTCCGACGGGTGTTCTGATAACGTCAATAACGTAAGCAGGTTTCATGAGTGCATTTTAGACCGCAAATGTAAATACCTTTGTATTCATGGAACCAGCAAAGAGGAATATCAGACATTTGAGCTTGCAGGAGCTGGAAGAACACTTTGCAGGTATTAACGAAAAAAAATTCAGGGCCAAACAGGTTTATGAATGGATCTGGCTCAAACAGGTACGCTCGATCCACGGCATGACCAACTTAAGCAAAGAACTGCGCACCAAACTTACCGACCATTTTACGCTTCCCTCCATTAATATAGATGCTTTACAACACTCGGCAGACGGAACGGTGAAAAGCCGCTTCAAAACCGCTGATGGCCACCTGGTTGAAGGGGTACTGATACCAACTGAAAAAAGAAATACCGCGTGCGTGTCTTCACAGGTGGGTTGCAGTTTAAGCTGCAAATTCTGCGCAACGGGGTATATGGATCGTAAGCGCAACCTGGATTACGACGAGATATTCGATGAAGTGGCGCTGATCAACCGGCAATGTGAGGAGATATATGGTAAGAAGCTTTCCAATATCGTTTTTATGGGGATGGGTGAGCCACTCCTTAATTACAAAAATGTAATGAAGGCGATTGATATGATCAGTTCACCCGATGGATTAGGTATGAGTCCCCGTCGTATAACAGTTTCCACGGCAGGAGTGGCAAAAATGATCAGGCAACTAGGTGACGATAAGGTGAAATTTAAGCTTGCGCTTTCACTTCATGCGGCGAATGATAAGAAAAGAAACGAGATCATGCCGATCAATGAAAGCAATAACATCAAGGCGCTTATCGACGCATTAAATCATTTCTACAAAGAAACACAGAACGAAATAACGCTGGAATATATCCTGTTTAAGAATTTTAACGACAGCATCCAGGATGCAGATGAGTTAATAAAGATCTACCGCCAGGTTCCCGCCGACCTGGTCAACATCATAGAATATAACCCGATAGATGCGGCAACCTTCGCCAAACCGGAAGAAAATATCGTAGACCAGTTTATGGCTTATCTGGAGAAAAATAAGGTGAACGCGCGTTTAAGACGTAGCCGCGGCAAAGATATAGATGCAGCCTGCGGACAGTTGGCAAATAAGAACTGAGATCAGTCCCCTTTGAAAAAGGGGAGGGTGGTCAGTACAGTAACCCCACAGCCCCGAAAGTTCACCATCTCCAGCTTCCTGGTAATAATTGGAAGGTGATCCTACAGTAACCCCACAGTGATCCCACAGGGACTCCACTGGCCGAAAACCCCGTATAAGGCCCGTATATTGCCTGTATAAACCCCGTATAAGGAGGTTGTAATTAAAAAAACCAGGGTACTTGCATTTGCCAAACCCAAACATTACATTTGTTCTCATCTCCCATTCCTTTGATTTCCTTCATAAATGATCGTTGACCCAATTGTCAACCAGAAATCAAAGTACATGTTCAAATTATTTGTATTGCCGTTTCTGCTCTGCACAATTAGTGCTGTGGCTGAAACCTCTGAAAATTTTAACTCACGTAAGGGTGCTACTATTCCTAACGTGAAGGCAAAGCTGCAGAACTCCTGCTGGACCTTTCACAATTTTGATGTTAACCAGGATGGCTGGAATCCCCAAATAGAAGGCGATGGTGCAATGGTCGCCAATATGCAGGCCATGAAATACAGTTACAGTGGCATTTATACTCCTGTATTAAGTGTAACATCAGGCATTTCTATTGCTTTCGATTATGTGTTCAGCGATAATTTTTCTTCCTCATCAAAAAGATGGATGAAGGTTTGTTTGGCTAATGCTAATAATGAAATTATACAGGTACTGGAAACTGTTGAATTCATCGGTGCCTCTGCAAAACTTCCTAAAAAATACAGCACCGAATTTACTAATATCACTCCAGGTGAATATCGTTTGGTATTACAATATGGAGGCGCTGGCGAAACAGCACGTATTGCTGTGGATGAATTAAAAATATCTGCGCCGTTTAAATATGAAGGTGGGTGTAATGCTGCACCAATTGTATTAAAATCGAAAATTACCGGCCGCCCCGACCGTACGGCATTTGGGTCCTTGTTATTAAATGATAAAGATGTTAATGACGAAAAACTGAATGCATATTTAATTAAAGGCTCTCCGAACGGAACAGTGAAATTAAATGCTGACGGTACTTTTATTTTTACTCCTAATAAAGGTTTTGAAGGAACATCAACGAGCTTTGTATATAAAGTTTGTGAAGAAGGCGCCGGCAATCTTTGTTCTGCAAATACTACTGTGAGTATTGATTTCCCCAATGCATCAACAAGTCTGATTGATTTTAAAGGCTCTTATAAATACAATGGTAATGTTGAACTGATCTGGAACACTGCACTGCATAATAATATTACAAAATTCAGTTTGGAAAGGAGTTTTGACGGACGTAAATGGGAGTATGCAGGAACGGTAGGTAATAACCCTGATGCAAATATTTATGCTTATATAGATAATGTAGGCAAGGGCGCTGCATTAAAAAGAGATATTTATTACAGGTTAAAGCAGACCAATGCCGATGGTAATATGCTGGTGAGCAAATTATTAATTGTGAGAGTGTACAATACCAAGACATTAACCATGATCAGTGTTACTCCTAATCCCGCTTTGAATGATATTACGGCTAATGTGCAGTTGCAGGAAAATTCTTATGTATCGATGCGGGTAATGGATAAAGAAGGGCGGGCGGTTATACGTAAAGTGGTTGAAGGTGCACCGGGGCTAAATACGTTTACAGTTGATGGTTCTTCTAAACTGGAACCTGGTTCATATATTCTTGAATTGATTGTGAATAGTAATGAAAGGATGTTGGTGAAACTTATAAAAGAATAAAAATCTTCCGTTTCCGCTAGCGAAAACGTCACCCCTTTTTTAAAGGGCAAACTCAAATCCCAGCAATTCTGTTTCAGAAAGGAGTTGCTGGGTTCTATTTAATATATTCTTCACTTTATATTTCCCGTCTTCTTTCGTTACAACAAAAGGAATATTCTTTTTCTCCGCATATTTAAACTGCTTATCAACTTTGGCCGGCTCGTGGTATAATTCTCCACGAATTCCTTTGTTTCTTAATTGTTGCAGTATATTAAATACTTCCTCTCCTGTATTAATAAATAATACCTGTGCAGAGACATTTATATTGGCAGGAAATATATTTAATTCTTCCATTACATCGTATATTCTGTCTACCCCAAACGATATTCCTACTCCTGGAACATCCGGCACACCGAATAATCCTGTAAGATCATCATATCTCCCTCCACCGCCAACGCTTCCTATTTTAACGGATGCAGGCGCTTTTACTTCGAAAATTACCCCGGTATAATAGTTTAAGCCACGGGCCAGTGTAAAGTCAATAATTAAGGGGATGCCGGAAGGAATTTTTTCTAATATGAGATTTAATTCGTTAATACCATTTTCGGCATCCAATAATTTATTGAGCTGCTCAATTTTAGATTTATTATCACCTGAAATATTCAGATAGGTTTCAATTATTATAATCTGTTCATCAGAAAGTCCCCGCTGTGCTAATTCTTCTTTAACCTTTGTTATTCCTATTTTATCCAGTTTATCAATAGCAATTGTGATATCGGTTAATTTATCGGGCCCGCCGCATTTTTCTGCAAGCGCTGCCAGTATTTTGCGGGAATTAATTCTTAATTCAAATCCGTCGATCTTCAGTCGTTTAAAAACTTCGTTATATATATAAATGAATTCTACTTCGTTGATCAGCGATTTGCTACCCACCACATCTGCATCGCACTGGTAAAATTCGCGGTAGCGCCCTTTTTGCGGCCGATCGGCGCGCCATACAGGCTGCATCTGGTATCGTTTGAATGGGAAGGTTATTTGCCCATGGTTCATGGCTACAAAACGGGCAAAAGGAATGGTGAGGTCGTAACGCAGCGCGCGTTCGGTAAGATTTTTATCGTTGCGTCCCTGCAGCACATTTTCGAAGGCATCCTTCGATTTCCCGATGTTTTTTGGATCGCTCAGTCCGTTGTTTAATATCCTGAATATCAGCTTATCACCCTCCTCTCCGTATTTACCCATCAGGGTCTCCATATTCTCCATTGCAGGGGTTTCAAGCGGCTGAAAACCATACAATTCAAAAACCGTTTTGATGGTATTCAATATATAGTTCCTTTTTCTCACCGTTTCGGGAGTAAAATCGCGGGTTCCCTGCGGCAGTGTAGGTTTGGCCATGGCCAAAGTTAAAAGTGAAAAATGAAAAGCTGAAACTTATAATCAGGCAATTATAATGCGCAAACGGCATTTAGTTTTTAGTTTCAACTTTTCACTTTTAAGTTTTTCTTATCTTCCATCCCCTTTATTTAATTTATATGAGTACAGATAACGAAGAAAACAGGAGAAGAGCCTATAGGAACAGGCGCTCATTGATGGATATCGGGATGGGCATCATTTATGCAGTTATGGGTGTGTTTTTTGGTTTTTCAAGATTATTTGGATTTGATATGGAATTTCCTCCAAAACCATTCTCATATATATTCGGGGGCCTCTGCCTTATTTATGGGGGGTTCAGGATTTATAGAGGAATTAAGAAGAATTATTTTAATTAGTTTTTAATTAACAGAATTTACATTTGAAACGTTTTAAACTGAAATTGTTCCCTGGTTGGTTAGTTGCTATAACTGTTATGGGTTGTTCAGGCGGGCAGGATTCTAATATTCCCAGGGAAACCCCTACTTCAGGGACCATCCATATCAGTGTAGATGAATCGTTTAAGCCTGTGATCGACTCACAGGTGCAGGTTTTTGAATCGCTCCATCCTGATGCTCATATCGTTGTTCATTACAAGCCCGAGGCAGAATGCCT
>CAYLVR010000064.1:8832-17032 GCA_964387165.1 uncultured Chitinophagaceae bacterium
AAGATCTGAACGTTGACAGTATCCGTATGGTACTGGTAACAAGGGGCCTGGATGATACGGAACAGGATTTGCTTAAAAAGAAACTTGGTTTCGGTCCTCGCTTTGGTCCTGTTGCCTACGATGCTATCGCTGTAATTACCAATAATCAATCGAAAGATACCTTATTCACCATGCAGGATATCCGTTCACTTGCCAATGGAACCAGCGGGTACAAGTATAAGATGTTGCTTGATGGCACATCATCTACCAGTACGGTGCGGTTTGTGACCGATTCTTTGCTGAAAGGCGAAAGTTTATCCTCAAACGTAGTGGCTGCGAAGAGTACCGAAGGAGTGATCGACTACGTTTCCCAAAACAACGATGCAATTGGCTTATTAGGAGTGAGTTGGGTAGGAGATAAGAATGATCCTGATGTGGTTAGCTTTCTTCAGAAAGTAAAAATAGCCGATATCGAATGCAGGGGCTGCAATGGTACTTATGTAAAACCTTACCAGGCTAATATTGCCGGTGCCCGCTATCCTATGATCAGGACCCTGTTCTACATTTTAAAAGAAAATTATAAAGGACTTGGCAGCGGTTTCACCAATTTCCTCATCTATGAAAAAGGCCAGCTTATTTTCCAACGCGCATACCTTCTTCCCGCAAGGATGAGGTTTGAGGTGAGGCAAATGAGTATTTCAGAATAGTTTTTTGGTTAAGAGTATATTATAAATTTCACAAACAAAAAATACGCAAAGGAAAATGATTAAGAGTGTATTAAGTCTGTTAATAACAGTAACCATTATGGGTAATTCATTTGCTCAGAAAGTGGAAGATGGGAGGAAATTCCTCTACTACGAACGCTATCGCAGCGCGATAGAAACATTTGAAAAGATCCTTGCAGGAGATGCGAATAATCAGGAGGCTACTTATTGGCTTGGACAAACGCTTCTCAAACAAAAAGATTCTGTTAGAGCGAAAGCGTTGTATCAGCAGGCCCTGGCAACAAATGCCAATGCACCTTTAATATTAGCAGGAATGGGGCAGATCAACCTGATGGAAGGCAAAAAAGATGAAGCGCGCCAGCAATTCGAAACAGCAATAAATCTTTCTAAATCAAAAGATGTTGAAGTATTTAATGCAATAGGAAGAGCCAATGTGAATACGAGGCAGGGAGATGCTACTTATGCAATTGAAAAACTCAACCAGGCAACACAGATCAAAAGATTCAAGAATGCAGAAACTTATATCATCATGGGTAATGCCTACCGTAAATTAATTGACGGTGGTAACGCCATTACTTCATATCGTAAAGCACTGGAACTGGATCCTAATCTTTCAGTAGCAAAAAACAACGAAGGAAGAATATACGAAACACAAAAGAACTGGGAATATGCTCTTCCCGCTTATGAAGAAGCAGTAAAACTTGATGCGGCGTATGCTCCTGCGTATTTCAATTTATTCTATTATTATTACTTCCGTGATGTAAACAAAGCAGGTGATTATTTAAATAATTATATTGCTAATAGCGATCAGGGCCCCGATATGGAATATATCAAAACTGATTACACTTATGCAAGAGGTGATTTTGCCGGTGCAAATGCCCGCGCAAAAGAATTAATCACTCAATACGGCGAAAATGTGAACCCCAGAATGTACAGGATGATTGCATACACTGCAGACACACTTGGCGATCCTGTAGCGGCAAAAGAAGCGATGGATATATTCCTCGCCAAATCTGAACCAGGACCTGAGGTTGAAGATATAAAGGCCACTGACTACGAACAAATGGCCAAAATAGCTAATAAGATTCCAGAACTGAAAGATTCAGTATTTGTATATTATAATAAAGCCATTGATATGGACACTGTAATGGCTAATAAACTGGAATTGCTGAGAAAAGCAGCAGATTTTGCAAATGCTTCCGGCAACAGAGGTCTTGAAGCAGAAATGCTCGGAAAAGCTTATTCTTTACAAAGTGATCCAGGTGCAGCAGATCTGTATAACTGGGCATACGCTCATTACCAGGCAGGAAACTATGTAAAATCAGATAGCCTGTTTTGTGATGTGTACCAAACTAAATACCCTGACCAGATATTCGGTTATCTCTGGTGTGCACGTTCAAAAGCAGCCCAGGATACAGCAATGGAAGAGGGCTTAGCGTTACCTGCGTATAAAATTCTGGGACAGAAAGCCATTGAATTGGATACAACTGCCGATAAAAAATACAAACCATTCGCTATTCAGTCGAATTTTTACCTTGTTCAGTATTATAATAACGTAGCTAAGGATATTGATTCTTCATTATATTACCTGAATGAAGTGGTAAAGATTGATCCGTCTAATACAACAGCTACCAATGCCATTAAAACATTGGAAGCGGCACAAAAGAAGGCAGCTCAGCAACAAAACAAATCAAATACAAACTCCGGAACCAAACCTAAGAGCCCTGCTACCACCCCTAAGAAAAATCCGGCTTAAATATCAAATTTTAATATATCATTTTCATCCCCTGCTACGTTCTGGCAGGGGATTTTTATTTAGGGTAATTTGAAGCAGCTAACGTAATTTTGTCACGCTTTTGTAAAAAGTCCTAGAAAACCTAATTAATATTATGGATCTATACCTGTTACAGGCATCTCAGCAAAGTATGGACACTGCCTATGGATTCCTTCCGGTAGGCTTACAATTATTGTTCGCCATATTATTTGTTGCGGTGATGATGGGAGTGACCCATCTTCTTGGCCCTGCCCGTAAAACTGCTGATAAACTTGCGAATTTTGAAAGTGGGATCGAAAGTGTGGGTAATGCCCGTCAACCTATTGCTATCAAATATTTTCTGGTGGCGATATTATTCGTTCTTTTCGATGTTGAAGTGATCTTTTTCTATCCATACGCTGTTAATTTCAAAGGCCTCGGATGGGATGGATTTCTTGCAGTGATGATGTTTGTAGGATTTTTTCTCTGCGGCTTCATCTACATTTTCAAAAAAGGCGCGCTTAAATGGGAAGACTGACAAAAGTTAAAACTTAAAAATGAAGACTCCTGTTTTAACTTTTAAGTTGATGAGAGCTAAACATAAAAAAGTAACACATGGCACGTCCGGTACAATATAATTATAGCGGTGAAAACAACCTGAAACTGGTGAAGGAAGGTCCTGAAGGGCTCGAAGGAGAAGGTTTTTTCGCGACCAGGCTCGACCAGGTAGTGGGCCTGGCAAGAAAAAATTCAATCTGGCCCCTCCCTTTCGCAACATCATGCTGCGGAATCGAGTTCATGGCCACTATGGGGGCACATTATGATCTTGCTCGTTTCGGAGCGGAACGTGTGGGATTTTCACCAAGACAGTGCGATCTGCTCATGGTAATGGGTACCATCGCTAAAAAAATGGCTCCCGTAGTGAAGCAGGTGTACCTGCAAATGGCCGAACCCCGGTGGGTGCTGGCCATGGGCGCATGCGCCTGTAGCGGCGGTATTTTCGACTCGTACAGCGTATTACAGGGTATCGACCAGATCATTCCTGTTGATGTGTATGTGCCGGGATGTCCCCCGCGGCCGGAAGCAGTACTCGATGGTATCATTAAAGTACAGCACCTGATAGGAAACGAAAGCCTGAGAAGAAGGAACGGCGACAGATATAAAGATCTAATGACAAGCTATGGTATTCAATAACTTTTCACTTTTAAGTTATGGCATTAAGCAACGATAGAATAATACAACGATTAACTGAAAAGTTTGGAGAAGATATTTCCGGTATTGTTGAACCATATGGCATGCTTACATTTGAAGCTCCTAAAGACATGAACCTGAAAGTGCTTCAATTCCTTTTTGAAGACACAGAGTTAAAGTTCAGGTTCCTTACCGACCTTCAGGCCGTGCATTACCCTGCACAACAGGAAAGAGAACTGGCCGTTGTATATCATCTTCATAATCTTGAAGATAATATCCGTATACGGTTCAAAATATTTACCGGCATCAATGCGCCCGACGTGTACACTGCCACCAAAATTTTTGAAGCTGCCAATTGGATGGAAAGGGAAACCTACGATTTCTACGGAGTTAATTTCATGGGGCATCCTAACCTGAAAAGAATTCTGAATGTCGATGAAATGGATTATTTCCCGATGAGAAAAGAATATCCGTTAGAAGAAGGTACAAGAAGAGATAAGGATGATGAGATGTTTGGAAGATGATGAACGAAAAAATTAAAAATGTCTAGTCAGCATATAACACTGCCGGAAGGCTCGATCGGAAAACAAACCACCACGCTTAACCTGGGTCCAACACACCCGGCAACGCATGGTGTATTCCAGAATATACTGGAACTGGATGGCGAAAGAATTGTTTCGGCCAAACAAACTGTTGGCTATATACACAGGGCATTTGAAAAAATTGCCGAACGCAGGCCCCTTTACCAGATCACACCGCTTACCGACAGGCTCAATTACTGCTCATCGCCCATTAATAATATGGGATGGCACCTCACCTGCGAAAAATTATTAGGCATAAAAACACCGAAACGCGTTGATTATCTCCGTATAATTATCATGGAACTTGCGCGTATTTCGGACCACCTGATCTGTAATTCAATTGTAGGGGTGGATACCGGGGCATATACAGGGTTCCTGTATGTAATGCAATACCGCGAGCTGATCTATGAGATATATGAAGAAATCTGCGGGTCGAGGTTAACAACAAATATTGGCCGTATTGGTGGTTTTGAAAGAGATTTCACACCAAAGGCATTTGAGAAACTGGAAAAATTCTTAAAAGAATATCCCGACGTATTAAAAGAATTTAATAACCTGTTTAAACGTAACAGGATATTCATGGAGCGAACCATTGGTGTGGGGCCGATCAGTGCGGAACGTGCATTAAATTATGGATTTACAGGTCCTAATTTACGCGCCGCCGGTGTTGATTACGATGTACGCGTACACACGCCTTACAGCAGCTACGAAGATTTTGAATTTACTGTTCCCATTGGCTCAACTGGTGATTGTTATGATAGGTTTTTAGTGCGCGACCAGGAAATGTGGCAATCATTAAGTTTAATTAACCAGGCATATAAAAAAGTGCAGGAATTTAAAGGCGCCGAATCTGAAATATATCATGCGGATGTGCCTGAATATTACCTGCCAGAGAAAGAAGATGTGTACACAAAAATGGAGGCGCTGATATGGCACTTCAAAATTGTGATGGGTGAAATTGATATTCCACCGGGGGAAGTATATATGAGTGTTGAAGGTGGAAATGGTGAGCTTGGTTTTTATTTAATAAGTGATGGGGGAAGGTCGCCGTACAGGCTGCATTTCCGTCGTCCTTGTTTTGTTTATTACCAGGCTTACGAAGAACTGGTGCGTGGAAGTATGTTAAGTGATGCGATAATAACCTTGAGTAGTTTGAACCTTATAGCTGGAGAGATGGATAGTTAAATGCTGGCCCTCTCCCTTTGAGAAAGGGGGACGTAGTGGGTTAAACATAGCGAACGACTATAGGGGGATTTAAAAAATTGTATATGATCTCATTTTCGGAAAAAAGTTTAATAGAAGCAGAGCGTTTGATCGCCCGCTATCCTGAAGAAAGGAAAAAAAGCGCCTTATTGCCGTTATTACATCTTGCTCAGGAAGAATTCGGTGGCTGGCTCGATACACCAGCGATGGATTATGTGGCTTCTTTATTGAATATTACCCCGATAGAAGTATATGAAGTGGCTACATTTTACTCAATGTATAATTTAAAACCCGTTGGCAAATATTTATTCGAGGTTTGCCAGACTGGTCCGTGCATGTTAAATGGAAGTGATAATATTATTGAATATATACAGCAGCGTTTAGGCATTGGCGTTGGTGAAACAACGGCTGATGGTTTGTTTACATTAAAAACAGTTGAATGCCTGGGAGCATGTGGTTATGCGCCAATGATGCAGATGGGTAAAACATACAGGGAACATTTGACTAAAGAAAAAGTTGACAGGATAATTGAGGAATGCAGAAACGAAGCGGCACGAAATAATTAATTCATGGGAAGAAAATTATTAATAGACAAGGCGAACATTGAAGGCATCCGCTTTTACGATACATACCGCAAAAATGGCGGATATGCATCAGTGGAAAAAGCATTTAAAAAGTCGCCTGCAGATATTGTTGAAGAAGTGAAGAAAAGCGGGCTTCGTGGAAGAGGTGGCGCAGGTTTCCCAACAGGAATGAAGTGGAGTTTCCTGGCAAAACCGGAAGGTGTTCCCCGTTATTTAGTTTGTAATGCGGATGAATCCGAACCGGGCACATTTAAGGACAGGTATTTAATGGAATTCATCCCTCATTTACTGATCGAGGGATTGATTGTTTCATCATTTGCATTAGGATCTAATTCAACTTATATATATATCCGTGGAGAATATGCGTGGATAGTGGATATTCTTGAACAGGCCATTACGGAAGCAAAAAATAATGGCTGGCTGGGGAAAAATATTTTAAATACAGGATTTGATTGTGAAATATATGTACAGCGTGGTGCCGGTGCATATATCTGCGGAGAAGAAACTGCATTATTGGAAAGCCTTGAGGGTAAAAGGGGCAATCCGAGAATTAAACCTCCTTTTCCCGCAGTAAAAGGGTTGTATGACTGTCCTACTGTTGTAAATAATGTGGAAACACTCGCGGCAGTTGTTCCGATAATTAATCTGGGCGGAGAAGAATATGCGAAGATCGGGATGGGAAAATCTACCGGTACCAAATTAATAAGTGCCTGTGGTAATATTAATAAACCCGGCGTTTATGAAATTGATATGACCATCTCCGTTGAAGAATTTATTTACTCAGATGAATATTGTGGCGGCATTCCTAATGGGAAAAGATTAAAGGCTTGTATACCAGGTGGTTCATCAGTTCCTATTCTTCCTGCTAATTTGTTGTTGAAAACAGCAAAGGGAGAAACCAGGATGATGAATTACGAAAGTTTAGCTGATGGTGGTTTTGCAACAGGATCTATGATGGGGTCAGGTGGATTTATTGTATTTGATGAGGACCAGTGTGTTGTTCGTCATACATTAACACTCGCAAGATTTTATCGGCATGAAAGCTGCGGGCAATGTTCTCCCTGTCGTGAGGGAACCGGGTGGATGGAGAAAATATTAAAGAATATTGAATACGGAAAAGGGAAGATGAGTGATATAGATTTACTGTGGGATATACAGAGAAGAATAGAAGGAAATACTATTTGTCCCTTAGGCGATGCGGCTGCATGGCCGGTTGCTGCGGCAATAAGGCATTTCCGGGATGAATTTGAATGGCATGTATTAAACCCCGAAGAATCACAAATAAGAAATTTTGGTCTGGCGCATTATGCGGACGAGAGGGAAGCGGTAATAAGTTAAAACTTAAAGATTTGGAGAATACTGATAAAACTTAGTTTTTTCAATAGCTCTAAGATCGGCGAATGAAACTAAGTATTGGTTGTGTTTAATACGCGATACCTTGCAGGTAGTGAAGGAAGAAGTAAATGTACTGATCAGAGAAGCGAATGAGATTTCGAAGATACTGGCGAAGTCAATTATCACTCTTAAGAAAAATACGAAGGGGTGATTTTTAGACTTTTAACTTTTAACTTTTTAGTTTGAGATGGCAGAAGAAAAGAAATTATTTAAGGTAACTATAGATAATATCACGGTTGAAGTGGAGCCGGGAACAAGCATATTACAGGCTGCACGTAGCATTGGCGGCGATGTTGCTCCTCCTGCCATGTGTTATTATTCTACCTTAAAAGGCAGCGGTGGTAAATGCCGTACATGTCTTGTTGAAGTGGCCGCAGGTTCTACTGCCGATCCGCGCCCTATGCCGAAATTAGTGGCGAGCTGCCGCACCAATGTGATGGATGGCATGGTAGTAAAAAATATTACCAGTGAAAAAGTAATTGATGCAAGAAACGGGGTAGTTGAATTTTTATTGATTAATCATCCTCTTGATTGTCCAATCTGTGATCAGGCAGGCGAATGCCATTTACAGGATCTTAGTTACGAGCATGGTAAAGAAGGAACCCGTTACGAGTTTAAAAGAAGAACATTTGAAAAACATGATATAGGTCCGTATATACAATTACACATGACGCGCTGCATATTATGCTACCGTTGTGTATATGTTGCCGATCAACTGACCAATAAACGTGAGCATGGAATTCTTGATCGTGGTGATCATTCAGAGATTGCAACATTTATAGAGAAAGC
>CAYLVR010000065.1:0-2849 GCA_964387165.1 uncultured Chitinophagaceae bacterium
CTGGTTCTGTCGGCCAGCCATCCCAGTACGGCGGAGCCAATTCCGCCCATCCCGAATGCAAAACCAAAAAAAAGACCGGCTACCATTCCCACTTTTCCGGGTACGAGTTCTGTTGCATAAACTAATATTGCTGAAAATGCTGACGCGATGATCACTCCAATAATAAATGCCAGCGATATTGTCCAAAATAAATTAGCATAGGGTAGTAACAGTGTAAAAGGTGCTGCTCCTAATATGGATATCCAGATAATATATTTCCTGCCGAACCTGTCACCTAATGGTCCGCCAAGTATTGTTCCTAACGCTACTGCTCCTAAGAATGCAAATAAATAAACCTGCGACTGTTGCACAGAAACATTAAACTTGTCTATAAGATAAAAAGTGAAATAACTGCTCATGCAGGCCATGTAAAAATATTTAGAGAATATCAGTACAAGCAGGATAATTATTGAAACAGTTACCCGGGCCCTGGAAATATTTAAAGGTTTAATAGCATGAACAACTGATGATTTTCTGAATAGCAGGTGTTCGCGGTACCATTTTCCTATTTGTGTGAGAACAATTATCCCGATAACTGCGGCTAATGCAAACCATACCAGGTAAAATTGACCAAATGGTGCAATAATAAGGGCTGCCAGCAACGGACCTATTGCACTGCCTGCATTTCCACCTAACTGGAAAATAGATTGTGCAAGTCCTTTTTTACCTCCGGATGCCAGGTGTGCCACACGTGAAGATTCGGGGTGAAATATTGATGATCCCAGGCCAATCAGGCTCACCGCAATTAATATGTAGACAAAACTTGAAGCAACTGAAAGAAATAATATTCCAAGAAGAGTAAAACTCATTCCTGTAGCCAGCGAAAAAGGACGCGGTTTCTTATCAGTATAATGACCCACAAAAGGTTGGAGTAGTGAGGCGGTTAATTGAAAGGTGAAAGTGATAATTCCTATTTGTGTAAAGCTCAGGCTAAAACTTTCTTTGATCAGTGGGTATAATGACGGAATAACCGACTGCATCATATCATTAAGCATGTGAGCAAAACTGATAGTAAACAAGATAGGGTACGCCGTCTTTCCAGTCACACTATTCATTACAGTTGCATATAAATTTCTTTGCCAAATTGTTCCAGCGAAGGATCACGGGCACCCATGAGCAAAAGTGTTGTTCCCGGGCTGAGATGATTTTTTGCTTCTTTTAAAAACTGGTTCCGGTCTTCAACGAAATATGCATTTTTTCCCAACGCTTTTATATCATTGATCAGATCAAGAGCAGAAATGTCTTTGGTGGCGGTGCCTCCTGCATAGAATATTTCACTCATCCAGATTTCATCCTGTTCTCTTAATGCGTGGGCAATTTCATGTACGAACTCCTTGCGAAGAAACTTGGTAGGAGTGTATCCATGAGGTTGAAACCATGCGACGACTTTGTCTGAAACCGGCTGACATGCATTAATCGCAGCAGCACATTTTACCGGGTTGTGCGCGAAATCATCTACTATCCACACACCATTTTTTTGTCCCAGTACCTGTGCACGCCTATAAATGCCTTCATATTTTTTTAATGCTGCCGCCGCATCAGCAAGTGGTACGCCTGCCAGCCTCGCTGCTGCTGCTGCCGCAACGGCATTTTCCATATTGTGCCGGCCTAAAATATTTAATTCAAAATCCTCGCTGTTTATCTTAAAAGAAATGTGAAATCCTTTTTGATGAAAGTTGGTTACCTGTAATCCCGCCTCTTTATCACAACCATCAACACTAAAATCATTTTTTGCATCAACAGATAATTCACGTGAATACATATTTGATCTGTTGACAGAGAAATGTTTGCTGTTACCACGGAAAATATTAAACACTTCCACCAGCTCGTCAAGTTCTTTATGATCCTTTTCTATATTCAACAAAACACCTATTTCCGGATGATACTGAACAATTGATCCGTCGCTTTCATCTGCCTCAATAATTAACCATTCTCCGCTCCCGACAAATGCATTTCCGATCTTACCTTTTTTGATAAGGTCCACAAGCCCGGCGCCACTGATCACCGAAGGTTGTTTACCTCCATGCCTCATAATTTCAAACAACATCCCTGTGGTGGTGCTTTTACCACTTGTTCCACCTATAGCTATCGTCTTTTTTGTGGCAGCGATCACTGCCAGTAGTTCGGAACGGCGTATAATGGGAATATTCAGTTCCTTTGCTTTCTTCACTTCTATTACAGTATCTTCTATAGCTGTGGAAACAACTACCAGGTCGGTGGTTGAAGTGATTCCTTCTCCATTCTGCAGAAAACATTTGATGCCTTCGGTTGCGAGTTTCTCCTTTATATCGCCGGCTTTACCATCATTAAAAAAGCGATCACTGCCGCTAACCTGCAATCCTATACCCTGCAGATACTGGGCAATGGCGCTCATTCCCGCTCCCGCAACACCAACAAAAAAAGGTTGCTTAATATTTTCAAGGCTTGATATCATGATTCGCAAATGTACAGATTACTTAATAGGATATTCTTTCATTAGAACATCCGCAAAAATGCAACGCAACTTAATGAACTTCCGTATCATGGTTAAAGAAGCGTTGTTTATAATCAAACACTTTTGTTTATTGTGAGCCTGTTATAATTGAAGTATATGCTCAAGGGTCAAACCAGTTTGTGTGGCTATTTCTTCCGTAGATACCCCGGCTTTTTTTAACTGTAGTGCTTTTATTATAACATCTATTCCTTCTTCAAGCTTTCGCTCCGCATCTCTGCTCATTACCTTTATCCGTTCTTTCTCCCTTCTTATCTGCTCCTTATCCTTCTCCACTAGTTCTTTATCTTTTCTTATCTGTTCCTTATCTTTCTCCACC
>CAYLVR010000065.1:2949-8479 GCA_964387165.1 uncultured Chitinophagaceae bacterium
TCATCTTTCATTACCCGTTCCTCATATTTCTGTATCTCTTCTTTCCACGCCTTCGTCCTGTTGGCTTCCCAAATAGGATCCATTGCGGCCAGGTATGCCCAATGTTCTTCCCTGTTATAATTAGCTATTTCTGCTTCCATAAAAAATGATTTAAAGACTGGATCATCGTTTAAAAATTCAGGAATTTCTTCAAAATTAGATAAATTATTTAATACATACAACCACACATCCAACCTGGTAACTAATTGTTTTTTTGTTTTTTTGAATTTGGGCAATTCAATATTATATATAATTAGTTGTTCCTGCATTTTCAGGGTTTTTACATTAACAAGTTTAAAAACATTAACCACTTGTTCGGGATCATCAATATCAAAGCAGTTGTCAATCAGGCAAATTGTATAAGTACTCTTAATATTAAAGTTCCACTCACCTTTTGCTGCATGATCCTGGATGGCCATCGCCGAATAATATATCATCCTGTCGAAAAAATATGGCTTTAAAACCTTTTGTATTTCAATAATAAATTTATTGCCGGCCTCATCTTCACAGAATATATCAAAGATCGATTTCCTGGATTCCTTTGTGCGCCCCAGTTTTTCGGTATTCAAAAATTTGATACTAACGATTTGTTCACCGGGGTTTATCAGCGCATTTAAAAAATCAACCAGGAAAAGTTTCGAGGGGCCCCTGCCAAATAATTTTTTAAAGGCAAAATCGTTAAAGGGGTACACATACCTGCGGCTTTTTTCCACTTGCATCATTTACACAAAATTTAATGATGCAAGCTAAAATGACTGGTTCTTATTAAAAAAGTGAAATCACGGACTTGCAGCGTTTTTTACAACTTAAATGCTGTGTTTAACAGGTTGGTGTTATTGAACTGCGCACGTAAATAAGCAACTTTTCCATATCACCATTCTGCCCTGGCGCTAATATTCACATTCAGTTCATCTTTATCGCCCGCAAGAAATTTATAATAACCGGCAATCGCAATCATCGCGGCATTATCGGTACAGTATTCAAAACGGGGAATAAAAGTTTGCCATTTTTCTTTTTCACCCATTTCCGTCAGCGCTTTCCGTAAACCGGAATTAGCAGATACTCCACCAGCTACGCAGATATTTTTAATGCCGGTTTGCTGTGATGCTTTTTTTAGCTTATTTAATAATATAGAAATAATACGCTGCTGTACAGACGCGCATATATCATTGATATTATCCTTCTTAAAATCAGGATCAACTAATTCATTATCTCTTATAAAATATAATATCGCTGTTTTTAACCCACTGAAGCTGAAATTCAATCCCGGTATCTGCGGTTCAGGAAATTTAAATCTTCTGCCATCTCCCAATTGCGCATATTTATCTATCAATGGCCCACCAGGGTAGGGAAGCCCTAATATCTTCGCCGATTTATCGAACGCTTCACCCGCAGCATCATCAAGGGTTTCGCCAATTACTTTTAATGAGGAAGGTGATTCACAAACAACTATTTGCGTATGCCCGCCACTCACTGTTAAACACAGAAAAGGAAATTCAGGTTTGGGATCATCAATTAAATTCGCCAGCACATGCGCCTGCATATGATGCACGCCAATTAATGGAATATCGAGCGACAATGCCAGTGATTTTGCAAACTGGCTCCCCACTAATAGTGATCCTATTAACCCGGGCGCTTTAGTAAATGCAATGGCATTTAATTGATTTAATTTTACCTCTGCCTTTTTTAGGGCCACATCAACAACCGGAACGATGTTCTGCATGTGCGCCCTCGATGCCAGTTCAGGAACAACACCACCATATTGTGCATGTATTTCCTGTCCTGCAATAATATTAGAAAGAATTTTTCCATCACAATAAACAGCTGCAGCTGTTTCATCACAAGAAGACTCTATTGCTAAAATATTAATACTCATTTCGATCTTATTGCCACTACAGGATCCATTTTTGAGGCCACAGAAGCCGGGGCAATGCCGGCAAGTATGCCTACTACTATACAAATACCAATTGCAAGGAACATAATATCTGCTGAAATAAATAAATTAAAACCCGCAATGGCAGAAAATATTTTAGTGAGAATAAACACCAGTAATAATCCAATTAATCCTCCCAGGATACATAAAAAAGCAGACTCAAGCAGGAATTCTATTAATATTGTTGAGCTTTTTGCACCCAGGGCCTTCTTAAGCCCGATCTGGGGAGTTCTTTCGCGAACCGTAACAAACATAATATTTGCCACGCCAAACATACCTACTACCAGCGATAATGCGGCAATGGCCCATCCTCCCTGGTTAACATATCCCGATATCTGGGAAATAAATTTGCTGAATGAGTCAATATCATTAAGTGAAAAATTATTTTCCTCTGAAGGTTTTAATTTTCTTAAAGATCTCATCGCACCGGTTAATTCATCAAGCAATAAAGCCATTGGAACATCTTCCCTTCCCTGTACAATGATTTTGGGGTTGGCGTATTTTTCTTCTGTAATACTCGTTAAAAGAGTATTTACCATGATAATCGAATTGTCGAAGTTCCACATCTCCATGATGCTTTTGCCCTGCTTCTTTATTAATCCAACAACTAATGCAAGCTTACCGCCTTTTAGTTTTACCAGCTTACCCACGGCATTTTCAGGTTTCCCGAATAATTGCAAAGCAATTTCATTACCCATTAAAATGGCATTGGAGGTCTGATCGTGATCCCTCGTTTGCAACAGCCTCCCAGCTGAAATTTCTAAAGGCTGAATATTAAAAAACTCTTCAGACACACCATAATATTGAACATTATTCAACACCGAATTTTCGTACTCAATAGTGCTTTTCATATCAACACTAAAGGCCGCATTTTTGACGGCAGGAACTTTTTGTTTGATGATGCTTATCTCTGAAAACTTAGGTTCGGGACGTTTTATATACCTCCACCAGGGATAATCATTATCATCTTTATATTCCCATTTATCAATATAAACGGTATTTGATCCGAGCGATTTTATATCACTCTGTATGGCTGCTTCAAGACTTCCAACAGTGGATAAAACACTGATAATGCAAAATATTCCTATGGTAACGCCAAATAAAGAAAGAAATGTGCGGAGTTTATTGGAACGAAATTCTTCCAGAGCCATTTTCAGGCCGCTAAGTATTATAGAAAGAAATTTCATTAAACAAATATAAACCAATCGTACCGCAGGTGCGTAATATTGGTCATATATTCAATGTAATATGATGCGGCCACCTCTCTGCAAAGGGTGGCCACATCATATTTATTTTATTTAGCCAGGGCCGCTGGCTTTTTTGCGCTCTTATTAACTGCAACCGAAGCAGGTGCATCTCCTAATGGTTTATGTCTTCCAAAATCAACCAGTATCGGAGCCGCTACAAATATCGAAGAATAAGTACCTGTTATTACACCGATAAGCATCGCAAACGCAAAACCTTTGGTTACTTCACCACCCACAAGGAACAATATCAGGATAGTGAGGAACACGGTAAAAGAGGTCATTATTGTTCTGCTTAATGTATCATTGATCGCACGGTTAATAATTGTGAACTTATCCGCCCCGGGTAAAGTATGACTGTACTCACGTATCCTGTCATAAACCACCACTGTATCGTTCATCGAGAAACCTATCACTGTCAGTATAGCCGCAATAAAGTGCTGATCTATCTCCAGAGGGAACGGAACAATATTCTTAAAGAAAGAAAACACAATTAAGGTAACCATTACGTCGTGCATAAGTGCCACAAGCGTACCGAATGAATATCTCCAATCGCGGAAACGAATAAATATATACAATGCAATACATAATACTGACCAGAAAGTAGCCCACTGTGCGCCTTTTTTAAGGTCATCCGAAATAGTGGCGTCTACGCGTTTTGAGCCCTGTACATGTTTTGTAGCAAATTCTGTTTTAGTGACGTTTTCTCCGAGGAAGGGTTTCAGTCCGCCATACAACGCATCAAGTACCGCGGTATCAGCAGAACGGCTCTCCTCATTAATTAAATAGTCAGTTGTAATATCAAACTGATCGCCGCCTGCACCGTAAGTTTTTACAGTAGGAGATTCGCTAAACACCTTCTCAAGAGCGGTTCTTATTTTTTCGGCATCCTGCTGCTTATCGAATTTAATCACAAAACTGCGCCCACCACTAAATTCAACACCTTCCTTAAAACCATTAAAGAAAGATGAGATGCCTAACAACAGAATCACTACAGAAATTCCATAGGCAATCTTCCTGTATTTGGTGAAATTATAGTTTGCATTCCTGAATATTCTTTTAGATAAAGAAGTGAAATATTTAAGATGGCGGTCTTTAGTTGTATATGCATCCGTGATAAGCCTGGATACCAATATTCCACAGAACAAAGACATGGTAATACCCAGGATCTGTGTTGTCGCAAACCCTAATACAGGTCCTAATCCATAGATGGCAAGAATGATTGCCGTAAGCAATGTTGTTATATGGGCATCAAGTACCGGGGGAAGGGATCGGTGATAACCGAGTTTGATGGCCTGTTCATGTGTGGCCCCCCGCCCAAGCTCATCTTTTATACGTTCGAAAATAAGCACGTTGGTGTCAACAGCCATTCCAATCGTTAATACAAGACCAGCAATACCGGGCGCTGTTAGTGTTGCATTCAATGCACTTAAAATGCCTATCGTAAATAAAAGGTTCAGTATAAGCGCAATGTTGGCAATAATACCCCCGGTATTGTAATATATAAGCATCAGGAGGAATATTACTCCAAATGAAATCGTAAATGATAAGAGACCGCCGTTTACAGCATCTTCTCCAAGAGTGGGTCCCACTACCTGGTCCTGAACGATCCTGGCCGGGGCATCCAGTTTACCGGCTTTTAAAATATTAGCCAGATCCTGTGCTTCACTCACTACCAACTGAGTATTTCCCTTCGCTCCATTACCCATGGTAATTCTTGAATTACCCCCTTCGATCTTTTCGCTGGCAACAGGTGCTGAGTAAACAATGTCATCCAGCACGATGGCTATAGGTCTTTTTTCACGTGCGGATCTTTCAGTCATCTGGGCCCATGTTCTTGCGCCTGCATTGGTCATGCTCATATTAACAAGAACATCATTTGTAATCGGATCAAAGCTTTGGTCGGCGCTTTCGATGGCATTACCCTCTATAAGGGCGCCGTCTTTACCGGGAATGGTCTGGATTGCGTACAGATCAAGGAAGCTAAGCGTTTTGCCGTCCTGGTCACGTTCCAGCTTTCCCCATACAAATTTTGCATTACCCGGAAAATGGGAGGCTACAGCAGGATTAGCGAGATAACTGTTGACCTTCGCGGTATCCTTGATCAGCGAACGGGCTATTGAAGAACCATATTGAGGCTGACCGTTCGGGCCCTGATAAGGCTGATTGGGCATCATTACCCTGAAAAGGGGATTAGCCTGGCTGGCTTTTCTTGCACTGTCGGTCATGTTAGCCGTAGTGTCGGTAGCATTTGTAATGCTGTCCAGCCCACCTTTTCCATCGCTGCCGTATAAATAAGTTTCCAGCGCTTTAT
>CAYLVR010000065.1:8489-16987 GCA_964387165.1 uncultured Chitinophagaceae bacterium
GTAAAGCAGTAACCATCGACTGGTCGGCCAGGGTATATACTTCAAAAAACTGCAGGTTGGCAGTCGACTGTAAATATCTCCTTACTCTTTCAGGGTCTGTTGCGCCTGCAAGTTCGACGGTGATGATACCTTTATTTTCATCAAGGCTGATATTAGGCTGGGCCACCCCAAATTTGTCAATACGTTTTTGCAGAACCTGGAAGGTCTGTTGCATAGCTGCATTGGCCTGCGTGCGGATATGATCCAGCACCGCCTTGTTTGTAGCGTTAACGCCCAGCTTGTTGCGGGTGGCGTTAGCAAACATCGGCGCCAGCTTGCCGTTAGGGTTCTGTGCCTCGTAAGAAGCGCCAAACAGGTCGATAAAGTTTTCATCGCTTGTTAATTTGCGGCGGTTGGCTTCAGTGATGGCGTTCTGTAAAGCCGGATCTTTCGAATTATTGGCAAGTCCCTTAATTAAACCATCAAGGGCAACATCCAGGGTTACGTTGATACCTCCCTGAAGGTCAAGGCCAAGCAACAGTTCGCTTTCCTTTGCCTTCTGGTAAGTTTGTCCCCACCAGGTGATCTTTGTGTCCTTTGTTGAATCAAGTAATCTTTCGAGTCTCTCCTGATAATAAGTTTCGGCGGCTTCGTTAGTTGAGCTGACAACACCTTTTTGAGTTGTTAACTGTGCGTCAGGGAACGCATGTTTCGTTTGGGTCATCGCCCTTTCCTTCATCGATTTCTCATGCTTATTCACGAACCACGTGAAGGAAAGCTGGTACAAGGATATAAGGATTAGTAAAGCAGTAAAAATGCTAACCAGTGCTCTCATTGGAGTTTTAGTTTATTTTTTTGAGTTTGCGAAGATAGGATACATTTGCATCTCATAAAAAAAAGCAACCAAAGCAATGGATTTATCTTCCCGTTTAGACCGTTTCAGCGAGCCTGAAACACTCAAAATGGCCAAACTCGGCCGCGAACTCCGTAGCCAGGGGATCGATATCATCGACCTCAGCCTGGGAGAGCCTGATTTCGATACCCCGGAACATATTAAGGATGCTGCTAAAAAGGCAGTGCAGGACAACTGGAGCCACTATCCGCCTGTGGCTGGCTATCCTGAACTTCGTGAAGCGGCCTGCAATAAATTTAAACGCGACAATAACCTCGATTATAGACCTGAAAATATAATCGTATCAACCGGGGCCAAGCAGAGCCTTGCCAATGTTGTATTTGCTACCGTCGACAAAGGTGACGAAGTAATTATCCCGACTCCTTACTGGGTTACTTATTCAGAAATAGTAAAATTGGCAGAAGGGGATGTAAAGCTGGTGAGAACCTCGATTGAAAATGATTATAAGCTTACACCGGAAGAACTGGAAAAAGCCATTACACCAAAATCCAAACTCTTTATATTCTCTTCTCCATCCAATCCAACAGGCGGAGTATATAGTAAAGATGAATTAGCCGCACTTGCAGAAGTGTTCAAAAAATACCCACAGATATTTATTATTTCAGATGAAATATATGAATACATTAATTATGTGGGCAAACATGAAAGTATTGCACAGTTTCCCGAATTAAAGGATCGTGTAATAATCATTAATGGTTTAAGTAAAGGATTTGCCATGACGGGTTACCGTCTCGGGTTTATCGCTGCGCATCCTGCTATTGTAAAAGCATGTGAAAAATTACAGGGACAATTTACAAGTGGCGCCACCGCTGTTACCCAGCGTGCCGCTATCGTTGCATTAAATTCTCCGCTTGATGCCACATGGAAAATGCTTGATGAATTTAAATTAAGAAAGAAAAGAGTAATTGAATTAATCAGATCCATACCAGGTGTTAAATTATCTGAGCCCGATGGAGCATTTTATATTTTCCCTGATGTGTCAGCATATTTCGGTAAAGCAAGCGGAGAAGATAAAATAGAAAATGCAGATGACCTGTGTATGTATTTGTTGAACAAGGCCCATGTTTCTACAGTAACCGGGCGTGCATTTGGTGAACCAAATTGTATCCGTCTTTCTTTTGCAAACAGTATGGATAAAATTGAAGGTGGACTGAAAAGAATTATTGACGCAATGAAGAAATTAAGTTAAAACTGAAGCAGCATCTGACAAAGTTTTAACTTTTGAATTTTTACTTTTCCAAAAACTTTTCGTGCAATTTTAAAACCTGTGGTATCACAGGTTTTTTTTCGTCGTTAACTATAACGAAATCGCATAACCGCATTTTAATGGTTTCATTAATTTGCCGATCCATGCGTTCCATCACCTGCTCATGAGATAAATTATCGCGTTGCATGGCCCTGCGTATCCTGAGATCAACGGGTGCAGACACTCCAATTACATAATCCAGTTGTGCCTGCACACCGCTCTCAAATATTAACGCCGCTTCGCGGATAGCATAATGTGTCACCTGGTTTTTCATCCATGTATTTGAACAACGTATAGTTGCCGGATGAACCAGTGCATTTAATATAGATAATTTCTTTTTATTCTTAAATACAATTGATCCTAAATATGCCCGGTTTAATTTTCCTTCTGAATAAGATTCAGCTCCGAAATTTTTGATAATCTCCAGTTTCAGCGCCTCATCTTCATTCATTATTTTTTTTGCTGCGTCATCGGCATAATATACAGGAATACCCAGCACTTCAAATATGCGGGCAACGGTTGTTTTACCGGAGCCAATTCCTCCCGTAATGCCTATGCGCAGTGGCATTGATTAATTATTATTTCGCTGCTGCAGCTGTTTTGTTGATCGCGTTTGTCCATTCCATTGAAATAGCGCTCTTCTCGATTTTAAGGTAGCTGCCAGGGCTCGTTTCGAGCATTATCGTGCCGTCGTCGTTCACTTTATTTACTGTACCGTGAATACCTGCAATGGTTACGATCTTTTCGCCTTTCTGCATATTCTCCTGGAATTGTTTGGCAACTTTTGCTTTTTTAGCCTGCGGGCGAATCATGAATAGCCAGAACACCAGCACCATTCCTACTAATAATATCATTGAAGCGTAAGGAGATGATGTACTCGCCTGTAAAAAAATTGCTGAAAGTGTCATGTTGTATTTGTTGTTTGAAAATTGAATGATTATTTGGTGCTATTTATTTTCTGCTTTTGGATCTTTATTTACGTTCACTTCAAAATAAATACTATGTTGTGCGGGAGATGTATTTGAAGTTACCGTTAATTCTTTACGTTGTAATCCCAGGCGGTCATTGCTGTCAAATTCTCCTGTAATTTCTCCTTCTTTACCTGGCGCAAGCGGTTCTTTCGGATAATCTGCTACTGTACATCCGCATGAAGGTTTTACAGATTCAATAATTAATGGTGTACTTCCTGAATTTTTAAAACGGAAGGAAACGGCCAGCTTCTGACCCTCTGTAATATTGCCGTAGTTTTTTGATGAATCAATAAACTGGATAGAAGTCAATTGTTTATCTATGGCCTGGGCAGCTTCTGCTGCCGTTTGGTTATTGCCGCAGGCCGAAGCAAATGCAATGGCTATTAATATTATTGAAAGGTTTCTGCGCATCTTTATTTTTTTGCAAATCTAAACAATGCGGTTCAATCAGGACTGTTTATGGGATACTTTATGCATTTTCTCCTCTTTCACCAGGTCCTTATGAATATTATCCAGGATACCATTGATGAATTGCCCGCTCTGCTGCGTACTATAGTCCTTGGCCAGATCAATGTATTCGTTAATAGTGACCTTTGGAGGGATGGTTTCAAAAAACAGGAACTCGCAAACACCCATTCTCATGAGGATCATGTCCAGCGCTGCTATTCTCTCGGGATCCCAGTTTTTTAATTTGGGTTTGATATAATCCATTGCCACTTCTTTTTTCTCTATGGCAGTTCTTTGCAGTTCTTTGGCGAATTGCCATTTATCGGGACTAACGAGTTGCTGAAAATTAAAAGTGGCAGGTTTTGATAAAAGTGAAGTGAGCAATGTATGGATCATATCTACATCATCGTCCCAGTTAGGAAATTTTTCTTCCAGGAAACCAATAAAATCTTCATTGGGCAGCATCAGTTCATTGAGTATATACTCCATGATTTCTTTTTCGTGCCTTTTGTCGCGTGAAGCAGCATTAATATATTCCTGGTATTTTTCTGAGTCGCGGAGTTGTATATAGATCTTTTTTGTCAGCTCGTTATCGTTGATCAGTTGAGGTTTATCTTCTTTGCATACCTGTGCAAAAGAGGGTAGTTCCAGGATTTTCCAGAGTAGTTCATTACCCGATATTTTAATATTTACCTGGAGATCTTTTTGAGAGGGGATATATTTTGCAGCGCGGTTTTTGGCATCGGTTTCGGCATAACGCGCTACTTCTGTGAGAAAATAAGCAAGATAAACAAGGAGGCCCCGGCTTTGGTCAATATGTTTCTGTAATAGTTTAATTGTTTCGGAGGGGGGTAATTGAATGTCCTGGGTTTCCAAACTGTAGAGCGTCTGCATCACCTTAACCCGGATATTTCTTCTGCTGATCATATTTTCAAGAGCTTATTTCGGCGGCAAATCTAATAGAAAGTTTTTGAAACTGATTTAAAAAAACCCTGCGGTCGTTGTTTATGCTTCAATCCCTACGCCCCCTTTTTTAAAGCCAAAAACAAAGACCATCCTCCCTCTTTGGAAAAGGGGACTTAGCGCCCTGCACATAAACAACGACCGCAGGAGGATCTCTGCCATTCATTCCGCCTAAACTGCAAAATTGACTTTAAATCAGGTTTGGTACAGAATTCGTTTACCTTTGCGCGCGCACTGCTCAGTGTTGCATAAATTTTTTTTATTTCAAATACGCATAAAATTAAAATTGCTCAAACTATGGCTAACAATGTAAAAGTTACCCCATTACACGACAGGGTAATTGTGAAACCAGCTCAAGCGGAAGAAAAAACTGCCGGTGGTATCATCATTCCTGATACAGCGAAAGAAAAACCACAGCGCGGTACCGTTATCGCTGCAGGTCCCGGTAAAAAAGACGAGCCGGTAACAGTAAAAGTTGGCGATACCGTTCTGTACGGTAAATATGCCGGAACCGAGATCCAGATCGAAGGTGACGACCTTCTCATTATGAGAGAAAGCGATATCCTCGCAATCGTTTAATCATTTTACCACTCACATTTAAAACTTAACCATATTATGGCAAAACAGATATATTTCGATATCGAGGCCCGCAACAGGATGAAAAAGGGCGTAGATATACTGGCTAATGCAGTTAAAGTAACTCTTGGTCCAAAAGGACGTAACGTAGTGCTTGAGAAAAAATTTGGTGCACCTTCTATTACTAAAGATGGTGTTACCGTTGCGAAGGAAATCGAACTCGAGGACCCAATCGAGAACATGGGCGCACAAATGGTAAAAGAAGTAGCTTCCAAAACTGCCGATATAGCAGGTGATGGTACTACAACTGCCACCGTACTTGCACAGTCTATCATTTCTGAAGGATTGAAAATGGTTGCTGCAGGTGCAAACCCAATGGACCTTAAACGCGGTATCGATAAAGCTGTTGCTACAGTAGTGGCAAACCTCCGCAAACAGAGCCAGACCGTTGGTAGCGACAGCCAGAAGATTCAGCAGGTAGCCACCATCTCTGCTAATAACGATGAAACCATTGGTAAACTCATCGCAGAAGCGTTTGGTAAAGTAGGTAAAGAAGGCGTTATCACCGTTGAAGAAGCTAAAGGAACCGATACAACTGTAGAAGTTGTTGAAGGTATGCAGTTCGATCGCGGATACCTTTCTGCTTATTTCGTTACCAACAGCGAAAAAATGGAAGTGGAATTACAGAATCCTTATATCCTGATCTATGATAAAAAGATCAGTGCAATGAAGGATATTCTTCATATCCTGGAAAAAGTTGCACAGAGCGGCCGTCCTTTAGTGATCATCTCTGAAGATCTTGAAGGCGAAGCACTGGCTACACTCGTAGTAAATAAATTACGTGGTACACTGAAAGTTGCTGCTGTTAAAGCTCCGGGCTTTGGCGACAGAAGAAAAGAAATGCTGACTGATATCGCTATTCTAACCGGTGGTACTGTAATCAGCGAAGAACTTGGTCATAAGCTTGATGCTGCTGATATTTCTTCACTCGGCCAGGCTGCTTCTATTACTATCGACAAAGACAACACCACTGTTGTTGGCGGAAAAGGTAAAAAAGAAGATATCATTGCACGTGTTAATCAAATAAAGGCACAGGTAGAAAATACAACATCTGATTACGACCGCGAAAAATTACAGGAACGCCTGGCTAAATTAGCTGGCGGTGTGGCTGTACTTTATGTAGGTGCTGCAACAGAAGTTGAAATGAAAGAAAAAAAGGATCGTGTTGACGATGCACTTCATGCAACAAGAGCTGCAGTAGAAGAAGGTATCGTACCCGGCGGTGGTGTAGCTTATATCCGCGCTATCGAAAGCCTGGAATTAGCTAAACCAAAAGGTCATAGCAGCGACGAGGAAACTGGTATCCAGATCGTTCGCCGCGCACTCGAAGAACCAATCCGCACATTAACTGCAAATGCAGGTATTGATGGTTCTATCGTTGTGCAGAAAATTAAAGAAGGTAAAGGCGACTTCGGATTTAACGCACGCACAGAAACTTATGAAAATCTGTTTGCTGCCGGTGTTATCGATCCAACTAAAGTTAGCCGTGTAGCATTGGAAAATGCCGCTTCAATTGCAGGTATGCTGTTAACCACTGAGTGTGTTATTTCAGACAAACCTAAAAAAGAAGAACCTCATGTTCATGGTGGCGGTGCACCAGGCATGGGAGGAATGGATTATTAATAATTGCATTTTCAATAAGCAGGGCCGTCTCTCTAAACAAGGGACGGCTTTTTGTTTTACAGCTAATATAATTGATCTAATATTAATTCATATTGTCAGTACAGACTGGTATGGTTCATAACAGTAAGAGGTTAATTTTGTAAAAGACCTAAAAATATACTAATGAAAAAATGGAAATTGCTTGTCTTATTATTTTTTGTTGCCGTTGTTTCCCGAAGTCAGACTCAGTCTTTTGTTTCCCTTAATCCAACCGATTTTAAACACTACGTAGATTCGTTCAACATAAATGATGATGAACTTTATAAAGGTCTTTTTACCAATAATGAAGCATGGAACTTTCTTTCCGAAAATATCCCATTGCTCGACTGTCCCGATAAAACAATAGAACAAACATATTATTTCAGATGGTGGACCTACAGAAAACATATTAAAAAAACGCCGGGAGGATTTATCATCTCAGAATTTCATCCGGATGTGGAATGGGCCGGAAAATATAATGCAATAAGTTGCCCTGCCGGGCATCATTACGCAGAAGGACGGTGGCTCCGCGATCAGCAATATCTTAATGCATATACTAATTATTGGTTCAGAGAGGGAGGAAGTCCCCGTTCTTATAGTTTCTGGGCTGCCAAAGCCATATATGATCAATATCTTGTATCAAATGATCTGCGTCCCATAGAAAAATATTTCAATGATATCATTGAAAATTATGAAGCATGGGAAAAAGAAAAACTGGATCCCAATGGATTGTTCTGGCAGATCGATGACAGGGATGGAATGGAAGTGTCAATTGGAGGCAGCGGTTATCGCGCCACAATAAACTCTTATATGTATGGTGATGCTATCGCCATATCAAAAATGGCAACGCTTATAGGAAAAAAAGATATAGCAGCGCAATTTATTCAGAAAGCAGCCGCAATAAAAAATAATGTACTGGCAACGTTGTGGGATGACGCTGCCTCTTTTTTTAAAGTACTTCCACGAACCGAAGGAGCTGTTTTATCCAACGCCCGTGAACTGCATGGATATACACCCTGGTATGTTGGTATGCCCGAAAATAAACATTCAGTTGCATGGAAATACCTTATGGATGCCCGTTATTTTTATGCACCCTACGGACCCACCTCTGCGGAGCAGCAACACCCCGGCTTTAAACTTGATCACACTGGTCATGAATGCCAATGGAACGGCCCCAGCTGGCCATTTGCTACGTCAATAACTATTACCGCTATGAGCAACCTGCTCAATAATTATGAACAGGATCAGATCAGAAAAGATGATTTTTATAAATTATTATTCAACTATGCATATTCTCACCGGCGTACACGTGAAGATGGAAAAGTAGTAAACTGGATAGATGAAAATCTTAATCCTTTTACCGGCGACTGGATATCGCGTAGCCTGCTAAAAACACGCCCGGGTTTTATTGAAAGAGGAAAGGATTATAATCATTCCACTTTCTGCGATCTTGTTATTTCCGGGCTCATAGGTATAAGACCATCGGAAGGTAAAAAACTTGTAATTAATCCACTCATTCCTGAAAATGAATGGACCTATTTTTGTTTGGATAATTTAAAATATCATGGTAAAATACTTACTGTGATTTACGACAAAGATGGAACGCGTTATAATAAAGGAAAAGGATTTATTGTATATGCTGATGGAAAAAAGGTGAGCGCCTCCCCGGCAATTAAAAAAATAGTAATTGATTTAAAATAAA
>CAYLVR010000066.1:0-16982 GCA_964387165.1 uncultured Chitinophagaceae bacterium
GCCGGTTGCAGTAGTTGACTGTGATTTAATGGAGTCGGTTAAAACGTTAAAAGTTTTAAAAGATTTTCCTGCACAGTTTATTGAATGCGGAATACAGGAACACAATGCAGCGACAGTTTCCGGGGCATTATCGAAAGCGGGTGTAATTCCTTTTTTTCTTGATTTTGGCGTATTTGGTATAGATGAAACTTACGGTCAGCACCGCATGAATGATGTAAATAATACATCTATTAAATTAATTACCACGCACTGCGGCCTGGATGTTGGAGAAGATGGAAAAACTCACCAGTGTATTGACTATATTTCTTTAATCAGCAATCTTCCCGGTTATAAATTGATTATTCCCGCAGATGCAAACCAGGCAGATCGTGTTATAAGATATATCGCTTCTACACCGGGGAATTTTGTAGTTACCGTGGGCCGCTCTAAAGTTCCGGTATTAAGTAATGAAAACAATGAGCCGTTTTACAATGAGGACTATTCTTATGAATATGGTAATGCAGAATGGATTACACAGGGTAATGATGTAACTGTTATCGCAACAGGAACAATGGTAAATAAAGCAGTGAAAGCTGCAGAAGAATTATCTGCAGAAAACATCAGTGTGGGAATATTGAATATTTCTTCTCCGCACAAAATAAAAACAAACGATATTAAGGCAGCGTGCGCAACCGGTTCTGTAATTACTTATGAGGATCATTTTGTACAATCCGGCTTAGGAAATATCGTTGCTTCAATAATTGCTGAAAATGGTTTTACCTGCAAATTCAAAAAAATGGGCGTGAGCAGGTACGGTAAAAGCTGCAGTGCCGATGAACAATACCCTTTACAGGAACTCGATAAAGAATCACTTAAAAAATTAATAAAACAAATATTAACAGGATATTCTTCCCCTTCAAAAAACGAGGAAATTTTGCCTTCGACCACAGGAGCTTTAGCGAAGGTGGTGGCGAAACGGGGGATTTAATAATTTAAAAATCAACAATAAACTAATACTAATGGAAAAGAAAACATTTAAAGCGAAAATTGGCTTTGTGCCCGTTAACTGGGATGCATGGAACGGTGACAACTGGGCCGAAGGTATGCGTGACCGTTGTGTGGAAGTACTGAAAGATATTCCCGGATTGGAATTGGTGGTACCATCAAAAGAATTTACTGACATAGGGTGTGTAAGTACTGTTGAAGAAGGTAAAAAAGTGGCCGCTTTCTTTAAGGAGCAGGATGTAAAAGGAATTATTATTGGTAATATGACCTTCGGGATGGAAGTTGCTGTAGGCACATTTCTAAATTATACTTCTAAGGAAATTCCTATTCTTCATTTCGCAACAAAAAGTGGCCCCATTAATGACAAGGGCAATCGTTTAACAGATACATGGTGCGGACAATTCATGACAGCTTCTTCAATTAAACGTCGCGGATTCAAATTTGTACACATTAATACCTGTAATCCGGAAGATCAATATTTTAAAGATAAAATAGAAATATTCTCCAGAGCAGTTGTGGCCATTAGCCGGTTTGTAGGATTAAAAATTGGTATGCTTGGAACAAGACCCCAGTTATTTGAATCTCAACAATTCAGTGAACAGGCTATGCAACACCGGTTCAGGCAGATGGTTGTACCTATGGATCTTGATACTGTTTTAACCAAACTGGAAAATGTAGATGTTAAACATCCGGAGGTACAGCGCATCCTTCACGAAATGCACCAGGGAATTGATATTGCAGAAAATGTTCCGGGCGATATGGAAAAAATTGCGAAAGCTGAATTCGGATATTTGGAAATAGCGAGAGAACTGGATGTAGATACATTAGCGGTAAATTGCTGGACTCGTGTACAGGAACGTATTGGTGTTTCCATCTGCTCGGTTAGCGGACGATTAAACGACCAGGGACTAACAACAGCGTGTGAAGTGGATATATTAGGTTCCACTACAATGCACGCGATTAATTCTGCGGGATTAAATTTAACAGCACCGCATTTTATTGACTGGGCAGATTTGCATCCAACAAAAGAAAATATCTGGCTCGCCTGGCATTGTGGTAATGGCCCGCAGAGTATTTGCGCTAAAGATTGTAAACCTAAATTACAAAAGAACGAACGTTTGATGCAATGGTGCCCAACATGCTTTGGTGCACTTGAGTTCAGGTACAAAACGGGCCCGGTTTCCTGCGCACGTTTAGTTGAATACGATGCAGAATTCAGCATGTTCATCGGTTCGGGTGAAGTGGTGAATGTTGGTCCGTATATCAGGGGTACTTATGGTTGGGTGCAGGTAAACGATGTAATGGATTGGGAACATAAAATGATCGAAACAGGAATTATTCATCATGGTGGGTTAATTCATGATGCAAAAGTTGCAGATGCCCTTGAATGGTTCTGCTACTTCCTGGATATTAAATCAACAAGAGGAAAATAACGTTTTGCTCCTGAACAGTTTTTATTTTTTACTAACGTCGCGCCCCGATGGGGCTAAATATAAAAACATAAACTATGATACGTGTAATGCTAACACAGCCTGGTCATTTTGAAATTGACGAGACTGAAATACCAAAACCTGAAAAAGGTAAGGTGCTTTTAAAAGTTGTGCGTTGTGGTGTATGCGGTTCTGATCCTACTATTTATCGTGGCTTGCATCCTTATGCAAAAAAATCACTGGTAATGGGTCATGAATTTTCCGGTATTATTGAAGAGTTAGGTGAAGGTGTAACACATCTTAAAAAAGGACAGCGTGTAACTGTTATTCCACATGTTGTTTGCGGAAAATGCAAACCCTGTTTAACGGAAACATATAATTTCTGTGAAGAATTGAAATGCATGGGAGCCGAAGATGATGGTGCACATGTTGGTTATGTAAATGTTGATGCAAGAATGGCATTGCCCATCCCCGATAATATGAGTATGGAGGATGCTGCAATGATTGAGCCGGCATGCGTTTCTTACCATGGTGCAAAACGCGGAGAAGTAAAACCTGGTGATATAGCACTTGTTGTTGGCGCGGGTCCCATAGGAATATTCGCGATGCAAAGCTGTAGGGTGTTAGGTGCGACCAAAACAATTATCGCTGATTTTGATCAGTCGAGATTAGATCTGGCAACCAGCCTGGGTGCAGACGGTGTAATTAATGTAGGCAAAGAAACTCTGGAAGAAGGATTAACAAGAATCATCGGTAATCCAAAAGACGTTGATGTGTTTCTTGATTGTGTGGGTGAAAAAGGAGTGGTATTTAATAATATATTGAAGATTGCCCGTCGCGGTACGCGCATAGTTATGATTGGCGTGTTGCAAAATCAATATAATATCCCAAATCTTCCTGATTTCGTTCAGCATGAATTAAGAATTTCAGGAACAACAATGTATGTTCCACAGGACTTTCGCGATATGATCCAATTTATGAGTGAAGGAAAGATATCTACTAAGGGGATGATCACTCATCATTATAAACTTGATCAGATCAAAGAAGTATTTAAAATGATCGATAATAAAGAACAACCTTTTATGAAAATAATGCTGACTTACGATCAGTTATCATGAGCCTACTGGGAATAGATATCGGATCAAGCAGCTGCAAGGGTGTTGTATTTAACGCAGATGGAAAAGAACTGGTCAGAGGGGGCCAGTCTTATTCCACTGTTAATACAGGTCCGGCAATGGTTGAAATGGATGCCACATTAATGAGGGATGCGGTATTTAATGTCATCCGTGAATTAAGTAAAAAAACACCTGACGATCCTATTAAAGCATTCGCCATATCTTCTCATGGCGAAACAACGATACCTGTTGATAAAAACGGGAACGCTGTTGGTCCTGCTATCATGAATTCCGATAACAGGGCCGTTGAAGAAACCGAATGGTGGGAAAAGACTTTCGGTAAAGAAAAAATATATGCCATCACTGGCGTGCCTTTACATTCCATGTTTTCTTTAAACAAGATTATATGGTTAAAAAAAAATAACCTTGAGTTATATAATAGGGCCGATAAATTTCTCAGTGTTGGTGATTATATTTTAACGCAACTGGGTCTGCCACCATATACGGATTATTCTCTTGCTTGCCGTACAATGGCATTCGACATCAACAAGCATGATTGGTCGGAGGAAATTCTGGCCCATTGTGATATTCCAAAACAAAAACTGGGTATTCCTGTTGCTTCAGGATCAATCGCGGGGAAATTATCTAAAGAAATTGCTACGCAGTTAGAATTAAATGAAGGGGTTATTGTTGCACTTGGCGGGCATGACCAGCCTTGTGGCGCCTTAGGCGCCGGAGCAATTAATAATGGTCATGTATTTGATTCTGCAGGAACATATGAATGTATGGCCGCAGTTTCAGATAAGCCAATGAATACAAAAGAGGCACTCAAATACAGTTTAAATTCTTATTGCCATGTTGTGCCGGGGAAATTCGTAACACTTGCATTTTTTCCTGCGGGACTGGTATCGTCGTGGTTCATCGATCAATTCTGTTACGAGGATAGAATGATTGCAGAACAATCAGGTAGAAATTTATTTGATGTACTCAATGAGAATACTTTAAAAAAATCTCCCGGTCCTACTGAATTAAATATTACTCCTCATTTTGTTGGATCGTGCAATCCATCATGGGATGTACGTGCAAAAGGAGTGATGGCAGGATTTACGCCCGGAACTACAAAATATCATATTTATAAAGCAATACATGAAGGAATTGCCTGCGAACTGGCAATAAATACTGAAGTATTAGATGAAGTGGTGGGCGAATTTAAACAAATGAATATTGCGGGCGGAAATTCGCGTACTCCTTTTACGGTTCAATTAAGAGCGGATCTTACAGGGAAAAAAATTAGTATTTTGAAGAACGATGAGGCTGTTTGTTTGGGCGCTGCTATTCTTGCGGGGATCGCTGTGGGAGTATATAAAGATGCAGCGGACGCGGTCAGCAAAACTGTAAATATTGAAAAAACAGTTTTGCCTGATATTAACATGAAAAAACAATACGAAAAACAGTTAAACAGGTATAAAATTATTTATCCGGCCCTTGAGCCATACAGGGAGCTATAAACCAAACAAAAGTGTTCTTTTATGAATTTAACAACTAACGATGCTCGCCCTCAAAATTATACTTATGTCTATCGTGTTTCATTGATAGCAGCAGTAGGTGGCTTTTTATTTGGTTATGATATGAACATCATTTCCGGCGCTATTGTGTTTCTAAAGGATGAATTTTCTCTTACCGATGCTGTCTTAGGATTTGTCACAAGCAGTGCTTCGTTGGGGTGCATAGTCGGAGCTCTTTTTGGTGGCGCGATCGCCGATAGGTTCGGAAGAAAAAAAACACTGTTTATTGCGGCTGTTTTATTTTCTGTGTCCGCATTGTTTACAGCGATTCCACCTAATCTTACAATATTTAATATTTTCCGGATCGTTGGTGGTGTAGGAGTTGGTTTAGCTTCAATTGTGTCCCCGATGTATATTGCCGAAGTGGCTCCTTCTAATATTCGTGGCCGGCTGGTAACAATTAATCAGTTCGCTATTTGCGCCGGATTATTAGCTGCGGTTATCGTTTCCTATTTTTTATCTTTTGGGGCAGGATGGAGATGGATGTTTGCATCGGAAGGTGTTCCCATTCTTTTCTTTGTATTCGGATTAATGGTTATTCCGGAAAGTCCGAGATGGTTAATGAAAAAGAACAGAACCGAAGAAGCGTATGCTGTATTAAATAGAATTAATGGTGCAGACGTTGCGAGGAAGGAGGTTATTGAGATTGAAAAAACGCTGAATGTTGAGTCGGGAAATATCAAGGAACTGTTTCAAAAAGGAATACGTGTATCGTTGATCATTGCTGTTTGCCTGGCATTTTTTCAGCAATGGAGCGGCGCGTCGACATTGCTATTATATGCGCCAATAATTTTTCAGAAAGCAGGATTTCAGGATCCGTCCGATGCTATCTTTCAAACCATGATTCTTATGGGATGGCTGGTTCTAAGTACGGTGTTTGCGTTCTGGCTGGTTGAAAGAATGGGTAGACGAAAACTGCTGATTATAGGATCACTTGGAATGGCGGTAGGAATGATCTGTACCAGTTTATTCTTTTATTTACAAATGAACGGCGTTCTTTTGCTATTTATGATGTTTATATCCATTGGTGCATATTGTATCAGCCTGGCTCCCTTAACGTGGTTAATTATGGCAGAGATATTTCCAAACCGATTGCGTGGCAGGGCGATGTCAATTGCATCGGTGGTATTATGGATCAATACTTTTCTTGCGAATCAACTTTTCCCTTCGCTATCCACAATGTCGGAACGTTTATTCGGTACCGAGTTCGGTATCTTTTTATTATACGCTATTATTTGTGTGATCACTGCAATATTTGTATGGCGCATGTTGCCAGAGACCCGAGGAAAATCGCTCGAAGAAATTTCTGAATTCTGGACCAAAAAAGGTAAACGGGCTTCAGGTAAATTAAATAAAACAGATGAAACAATACAGACTCAACAGGTTATTCAATCCAGCGTCAAATAAATGTTTTGATGTTGCGATAGATCATGGTTTTTTTAATGAATATAGTTTTTTGGATGGCATAGAAGATATTCAGTCTGCTATTAAAACTGTTATTGATGCTGCTCCCGATGCTATTCAGTTAACATTGGGGCAGTTGAAATACCTGCAATCTGTTCCCGGGAAAAACAAACCATCACTTGTATTGCGCGCAGATGTGGCTAATGTGTACGGCCCTGAACTATCTACTGCATCGTTCAGTAAAATGATTGATCAGCCGGTATTACAGGCCGTACGTGCAGATGCCGTTTGTTTATGTGTTAATTTATTCAGCATACCAGGCGCGCCCGAGGTAACTGCACAGTGTATTGATAATATCTTAAAAATAAAGGCAGAATCAGATCATTATCAAATGCCGATAATGATCGAGCCTTTGGTATTCAGACCTAATTCAGAAAAAGGTGGTTATATGGTGGATGGCGATATTAAAAAAATATTGCCACTTGTTCGCCAAGCTGTTGAATTAGGTGCCGATATTATAAAAGCAGACCCAACAAAAGATGTTGATGATTATCATCGTGTAGTACAAATAGCAGGCGATACTCCTGTGTTAGTGAGAGGGGGGAGCAAAGCTTCCGATGAGGAAATTCTTAAGCGGACAAAAACATTATTGGAGCAGGGGGTTGCGGGTATTGTGTATGGCAGAAATATTATCCAGCATAAAAAACCAAACATTATTACAAAAGTATTGATGGATATGGTACACAAAGGAATATCTGTTAAAGAAGGTATGGCGATTCTATAGCCATATTTTTTATCGGATTTTGGATTGTGACTTAATTCACCTGCAAAAACTTCCTACAACATATGAATGGGTAACCATTGATTAAATACAAGCTCCTGATAATTAGTGAATTAATTACCCCGCTAGCTTATTTTACTGAACTACATTGCACGGAAATATTACCTTAAAAGGCCCACCTTTTCTGTTTCGTTGTATCTTAATTTTAATAAAATACCGTATTTATACGGGTATTGTTATTCGATAAATAATATAGTTTTGGGCAGCATCTTCTCCTGGCCCATTAACTTAAATCCTAGCTAATGAAACCTCCTTTGAAAATTCAATTCACCGGCGAATTGAAAAATAGTATTGAACGAAATAAAACAGGACCTCCGGATTCCGCTCTTGTTATTCCCTTCGCAGCTATGTCTTATGTCACTTCAGATTTTGGAGAGGTGATTTTCCAGTCAATTAACGGTGGCGATTATTGGATTGAATTTCTTAGTATTTCTCTTTTACAGGATTCTTATATCAATTTAAACATTGAAAATACTTTTTTCTGCATAGCTATTATGCTTGATGGGGCCATTCCGGATCAAATGGTAGGCAAAGGTTTACTTAATCTTCCGGCAGCTTCATACAATATGTTCTGCCTTCCTGTTGGCGTGCACAGAATTAATCTGCTTAAAGGGATATATACAATTCTTTTTATTGTTCCTGCCTTTTCTGATTTAAGTAAAATGGCAGCAGAGCATTCCGGATTACAGTATTTGATAAGCATGGTTGAACAAAAGGGCAAAAATGGCGTTATGTTAGAAAGCTTTGAATTTCCATTTCAAATACGGGGAATCATTGACGAGATGAAAAACTGTAAACAAAAAGGGGCATCACTTGATCTTACGCTTAGAAGTTACATGCTTAAGATTTTAAGCTTATACAACGACCAATTGACAGCTAAATTGACCGGACACTTATACTCCAGCAAAGAGAAAGCGTTTAAGCTGCGTGATTATATCTTACTTAATCTTGAAAATCCTGGTCTCGGAGGATTACATGAATTATCTGAACTTTTTCATATTACACCAAAAACGCTGACAAGAGTATTTCAATCATTATTTCAAAAAACAGTACCGGAGTATATACGCGAGGAACGTATGCGGTGGGCTTATTATTTACTCACACACACTTATCTTTCCATCCAGGAGATATCCGAAAAAACCGGATATTCTTACCAGGCGCATTTTACGCGTGATTTTAAAATCAGGTATGGTGTATCTCCAATAAACTTTAAAAATAAAAAAGATGACTTGGATATACAATGATTTTGTTCCTTCTTATTTAATGCGTGAATATTTAGGGGCATGCTTACTCCTAGTATTCAAATACGCATCAAAAATGTCCGAAATTGGTAAAATTTTGTCCCATTCTGGTAAATGACAATCGAGAAAAAGATTTCAACTTTACAATGGATATGAAATCATAAGAATGTAAAAAAATCAGAAGAATTAGAAGCAAGTCCAAAAAAGTTAGGACAACGCAAAAGAGGCGAACTGTTATGGTTAACAGGATGGCGGTGATCGGTTTTATTTTATTTGAGATAAATGAGAAAGAAGATCATTTACACTATCAAGGCTCAAGCAAGGCTCATCATTTTTAGTATCAGACATTGGTTAAGAAACAAAGGGAAGTACCCTAAAAAACGCTTCCTTTCCCGGAAGTGAGAAGCGTGCGGGCTCATCTAAAGAAAGCTCCACGGTTTTTATTTTTTGAAACAGCATAAACCGGTGGTACTGGTAACTATATTGCCGGAATCTGCATGAATGGGACGCGCATATCTCTTGCGAGAAAGAGATAAGAGGCAGCACTTTTCAGGTGGTTGGTGCTGCCTTATTTAAAATTAAAAATGACATTTCACAAACAATGAGAAAAAGATTTGTCTCTTATGGATTGATATTAGACTTTGCAATAATTGCATTGATAATTATGTGGTCGTATGCTGCTTTTAGTAAATTGTTAGGTTATGAGGAATTTCGTTTCGGTTTGCTTAACCATGATCTTCTGAAAAATCATGCAGGTATTGTTGCGAGGGTTATTCCTGTTGCTGAATTAATTATTGTTCTATTGCTCTTAATTCCTCGCTTAAGAAAAGTAGGACTCGTTTCAAGCTTCATAATGCTACTTGTTTTTACCATCTATATCGTTTATATGTTTATGTTTTATCCGCATAAGCCTTGCAGTTGCGGGGGCATTATGAGTAGTTTATCGTGGGTGCAACATATTGTTTTCAATATAGTGTTTGCATTATTGTCTATTATAGGATTATTCTATTTCAAAGTTGGAATAAAAAATATTCATGCCGCATGAACCTGTTATTAGTTGGCCAGCTATAGCAGGCAGGCGCAGCCGAAAACCTGTTGAACGAGTAGGCAATTTTTAACCTTAAAGTTTTCGCTGGTTTTTGAATTAAAAAGCCTCCATTCGTCATGAAACAGCATAAATTGTTTCTAAATCTCCTGGCTGTAGTAATCGCAGTCGTGGCAGCGTTTGCCTTTTCTCCCAAACCGGAAGTAAAATCAAGTCCGACCGTCGATTACTGGTTAAAATATGATTGTTCCAATCCGGACCAGGTGCAGAATACCGATAATAACCGTACCACTGGTGTTCCTGCTCCATGCGTTACATTACCGTCAACCGTATGTGCGAAAAGATTTCCTGAGGGTTCCTTGGAATTAAACCCTGCATTTCCTCCTGAAAGGCAGATATACCGTTTAATAAATCCAAATGAGACATCGTTGGAAAGTCGCTACTGTCCATAAAAATCGAAAAGGCTGGATCATTGTTCCAGCCTTTTTTCAATATCATGGAGTAGATTTATTCTCTTTTGTTTTGTTCAATGCCACTTCGCAATAAGACATCAGGTGGAATAGGCAAAACATAATTCGGACTACCAGGAGCAAGCGTGAAAGTCATATCACCCAACACCCGATAAATAGTCTTTTCAAAGCGTGGTTCCGCATTTAATCTTCGCAGATCGGTCCATCGAAGATTTCTGAACAGTAGTTCTTTTCTTCTTTCCTGAAGAATAATCGTTAAAAGAATATCGGGATCTTCTTCAGTGTAATTATTAAATGTTCCCGTGCGCCAACGATTTTGCAATAATGTGTTAAGCAAATCCTGCGCTTTGGCAGTATTTCCTTTTCTTGCATAACATTCAGCGGCGATCAGGTATTGCTCATCCGTGGCTAGGCCGGTGAACGGTGATGTGCCTCCGTCATAACTTCCCCTATACGATATCAAACGATTGCCATTGTCGTAAAAAAAATAATCCTTCCTGAGATCATTGATGGCATAACTGTCATACAACGATGTATCCACACGGCACCTGTTAAAATAAAACCATGAAGGCTCATAAGAATTTTCCTGGAAGATCACTTCAGCATTGAATCGTGGAAATGGAAAAAAATTGGCGACAGCATCGATGGTGTTATAGTCAATCAGTGTGCTAACCAGATTTAGTGATTCAGTTGAATGTTCGAGCGCTTTGTCATATTCTCGCATACTTAAGTAGACTCTTGCCATAGCGGCATGAACTGCTGTCTTTCCAGGTTCAGTTCCATATTTATTGAGAACAGGCAACAGTTCCAATGCGGTTTCAAGGTCATGAAGAATTTGGTCATAATTTTCCTGTACCGAATTGCGGCGTATTGTTTCATTGATCTCCGATCCTAGTCTAATAGGAACACCTGCTTCCATAGCCGTCGATGAAGAATATTGCGGAGCAAAGGCCTGTGCAATATTATATAACGCGTAAGCACGTAGAAAAAGCGCAGTTCCCCTTATTTTTTTTCCGGTATCACTATTTTGCTCGTTTTCTGCAAGATTGTCAAGTCCTTTTATGACTGTGTTGGCCACAAATATTCGCTGGTAAAGCGTGTTCCACTCAAAACAAGTACCACTTTCAAAAATGTCTTTCGACCATGTATAAAGGTTTCGCTCGTCATCACGTAATACCGACCAAGTCGTTTCTTGCAGAAAATAATCATCCGTCCCTGCTTCGGGCAGAAAGTTATAAGCCGAATTAAAATAGCGCTCATTTTGCAATAATGCTTGCAGATCGTCGATACTTTGCGGGATGAATTTCGACTTGTCCGACTTTTCATCCAGCCATTCCTTTTTGCAGGAAACAAATCCAATAATAAATAGCACATGAATTAATATATATATTATCGCTTTCATAATTAGTAAGTTTTAGTTATAATCCGATACGTGCTCCGAAAGAGAATGATTTTGAAGGTGTCATTGTCATATAGTCGGGGTCAACATATTTATTTGCCTTCCAAATGATGCCTAGATTCGAGGCATAGAAATAGATTTCAATTGACGGCATACCAATATTTCTTAACCATTTCACCGGAAAGCGGTAACTAGCGGATATATCCTGCAAACGGATATGGTCTCCCTTCTCCACGAGTATTGAAGCGTTCCGATAAAACAGGATGGAAGAAGAGTTGACAGGATAAACAAATGAGGGAACGTCTGTTTTATTTTCGTCACCTGGTTGTTGCCATCTCTGACTATAGTCAATGTGACCCATCCTTGGGTTTAACACCAATGCACCATAGTCCACTGTGGGTCTTGTGAAATAATATCCCATTTTGTAAACCAAATTGGCCGAGACCTGAAATCCTTTATAACCAAAAGTGTTTCGGAAAGCACCAAAACTGACAGGTCTCCCAGGTCCATGATATTGCAGTTGATCGGGTTTAACAGTGGTTATAGCGTAATAATCTTTTGAAAGGTGTTCATCTACGAAACCGATGGGGTGGCCATCCTGCGGATCAAGGCCACCCCATCTGTAGCTATACACCGCATATAGCGGTTTATCAAGTACGGGTGTTATCGTGTTTTTGGCGCCAATTACTGAATATACATTTGGATTATCTATGTCATAACTGGTTACTTTGTCTTTGGCCAAGCTGAATAACAGGTTGACGGTCCATGTAAATTTGCCTCGAAGGATTTGCGACTGCAAATCAATGTCTACTCCTTCACCTTTCATACCAGCAATATTTCTAAAATATATTGGATCGGTGCCTCCGGCTAAGTAACCCAACGTGGGATCAAGCATCGTTTGGCCAATCAGGTCGCGCCCGACCTTTTTGTAATAATCAATGCTTCCACTGAGTATGCCTTTTATAAACTGAAAATCGATAGCTGCATTAACCATTCCAACCTTCTCCCAACGCAATGATTCATTTGCTGGTGTAAGAATCTGCGCATAGGGTCTGTTAGTAAAATTGCTTCCCGATAAATTATAGGCGGTACTATAAGCGGTAAGCGACTTATTGATATTACCGTTGTACCCATAAGTTAACCGGAATTGTAGCGAGGGTAGTAACCGACTGGCATAGAATAATTCTTTCGATATATCCCATTTAGCGCCTACAGACCACAACGGTACAGACCGTTGATTGCTTTTTACACCAAAAAAATTAGAAGCATCTTTTCTAGCGCTCGCCGATAAGGTGTAACGTCCCAGGTACGTGTAGGCGAAATTGGAAAATAGGGAACGATACCTGTCCAAAAAATCTGATATATAGGTGTTGCTAGGTATACTGCCGGTAAATCCTCCTGGAATAAGCGTAAACCGCGTTACCAGATCAACGCTGGTAAAAGTGTTTGTATTTTCATTAAGTCCATATATCCTGCCTGCCAAAGCATCTGTCGTCACCTGCCTAAACTCCGCACCGGCAATTGCATTCAGGATATGATTGCCCCATTCCTTGTTGAAATTGAGTTGTGCCCTGCCGGTGTGAGATAAAACAGAAGACTTCCTGTAATCTCTGATACTCCCCTTTGGAATGGCATAACCAATAATCTCCCGCGTAGAAGGGTTAAACTGCGTGTAACGGTTTATGAGGTCTCTTGTGAAATAACTGGACAGCGATTGTATTTTCTCTTCATCGGTTTGCTGCTTTTGCAACTGGTATGATAATTCTGCCGATAAACCTCCTGCAAGGCGGTAAGTGAGTCCTGTGGTCAGTCGTATATCCTGTAACCGCTGTTTATCTGTGTTGCCCGAAAGATCGGTTAACGGCCTTTTCCGCCAGTCGAGAAGGCCCTGTGAAGGCGCTAAAGCCAACATACTATCGCGATAAATATTGGTTATGGGTAAGGCATTACCATCCTGATCAGCCAACTGCTCATAAGCATAATATGAATCTGGACTATACGACGGCAGTTTTGCATTACTGATCATGCCCTGTGTGAAAATCAGGCCTGCATTAAACGATATTCGCTTTGACAGCTCAAATGTATTCTCCGACCGTATAGTGATCCTCTCATTTTTATCGCTTGTATTTCCCAGGGTCTTATCATATCCTGCCGAAAACAGGTAAGCGCTCTTTGGACCACCTCCTAACACCTGCAGGGCATACTGTTGTGAAATTGCTGGTTTATACACAAGCGATAAAAAATCGTTTCTTATGTCGCGCGTATTGAGAGCAGATAAGGCAACATCCGCTTCTTCACTGCTTATCTGTCCCCGGCTTTGTTTTAATAATATTTCCACAACAGGAGACAATGCGGGTGGACTCCAGTAGTTATTGATCATGGCATCGAATGCCCCCTTCTCAAAAAGTGTTTTTTCCAGGGTAATCAAATCTCCTGTCGGCATATTTTTCAATGTCGAGAGTCTTGGCCTTTCGGTCACTGTGCTATTTACATTAATATTAACCGACAATGGCCGGCCAATTCGTCCCTTTTTAGTCGTAATCACTATCACACCGTTAGCCGCCCTGGCACCCCATATCGATGCTGCGGCAGCATCCTTTAGGATGGAAATTGATTCTATATCATTCGGGTTAATATTTGAAAGCGATCCATCGTAGGGAAAACCATCCAGGACAATAAGTGGTTGTGCGTTAGAATATATGGTACTTCTACCACGGATGCTGATTTCCCTGTTTTCATCGTCAAATCTTGCGCCGCTGGTCATGCCAACAAGGCGGTCGAGAATATGCGGCGATACACGTCTGTTGAGCAAGCTGTCACTAACAAAAGAAAAAGAACCTGTTGCTCTTTCCCGTGGGACTTTCTGGTATCCTGTACTGAATATTACTTCCTGAAGCACCTGCGTAGAGTCTGTTTGAACCTGTGACAGAGTAAGCGAATCCTGTGATTTTGATTGCATGCACATCAATAACATGCAAACGACTATTATATTAAAATTGAACATAGCAGTTGTTTTGGTTAAGTGAGATTATAAAATGATCATTTCGACGTCAGTTGTGACCTCAACTAATGCAAGTCCAATCCTTTTCAGATGAATATTGACATCTTGCAGGTCTGATAAGTTTCCGCCTTTAATTACTACAGTTACAGGAAAATTGAGCCCAGTACCGTTTACCACTGGTTTTGACCTGTTTTTTGCTGCCAACCCCACTACGAGTTGGTCTGCGCTGACATCTATAATTTCAATCTGCCCAGTAATATGACGCAGTAGGTTTTTTTCTTCGCTGCATTTTTGTTTTATGATAGCAGGAGAGGCTGCTCTCATCAGCATGTAACACGGCACTTTTCGGGTTTCGAGCCGACCCCTGATGCCAAGCCGCATCCCAAAATAATTATTGAGATCAGCCAGCATTATGGCAAACCGTTTGTCTCTCAGGAAATCTGGTACCTTTAATTCGTAACAATAGGTGTTCGCTGCGATCCACTGATCGAACTGTTGCCTGTCTGATGACGCAGGCACAAAATACTTTTCTTTCATTCCTGGACTTTCAAGCAGAACTCTAGAAAAATGGTAGCTATCTTTTTGAAATGCACGGGCATATAACTGCGCGATAGAAAAATTAAACATAGTCATTTTGAATGAGCCGTTGCCCTCCCAATTTTCGTCGGTAAATATGCCAGGTATATGTCGCGTAAGATGTGAACTGTATTCTGTTGAATCCTCAGCTCCGCGCACCTTGTCGATAGATTCGCTGTGTACACGGTCAACAATATCATTCTTAAAATAAATAGATGGGTATTCCCCTTTGAGAAGAGAAACAATATATTCTTCATTCACGTAGTCGCTAACTGTGACGGCGCGGATTACGCGATTTTCATCTATGACGACACAATGCGGAATACCGCTAAATGGAAAATACCCCCTTAACGCCTGTTCCTTATCGTAAATACTTGGAAGGTTTATTTCCTTTCGTTTATTCAGGAAATTAACAACATCCGCCTCGGATTCGCCAAATTCACCGAGATTAACGGGTAATACAATAACCTTATCGTTAAAGCGGTGTTGCAGTTCTGACAACTTAGGCAAACCTTTTATGCAAGGGGGGCACCAAGTTGCCCAAAAATCTAGGATCACTATCTTGCCCTTGAAGTCTGCCAAAGACGCTGATTGTTGGCTGTAATTGAGTATTTTGGTGAATGTGATGTTGGGAACGGTGTCGCCAATAGAGAGATATTTGTTGGAAATAGTCTGTGCCATCATTTTTTGTGATAGCAATATGATCCCCACTATGAAAAAGAAGTATTTTTTCATGCACGTATAGTTTTGGTTATCGATAAAAATTAATTGCGAAGAATTATGCTATACCGCCCCTGTATTGGTATATCCCCACTCAAAAGCAATATGCTTCCATAAACAGCTTATTCTGCTGTATAGATAGATTATATCCATTCATTAGCATCTTCCGGATCGATAGCTAATGCCGACTGAAAAATATTACCGTTAATCTCTCTATATTCTGGAAGGTTGCACTTATAGAATTCCCTTCATTACTGGCTGCAGATTATCTATTATTTCAATTGTTGAAAGTCTTATGCACTTGAATTGCCAGTCTGCGTAGTTTTTGCTTATCACTTAATCATCTTGTAGTGGAATATCCGTTGCGGATGGACGGCAGTGTCACAGGAAACTAGGTAGCCGCTCTAGGCTTCTTGGCGAAGAGAGGGGAAAATAAAAGAAGGTAAACAAAGGCCTTTTTCATAGCTGTTCACATTTTTGGTTAAAAAATGCGAGTCCCGGGGAAGGTAAGATAAAGGGGTCGAACCCACCCGCCCTTTGCCCATGGCTCTGACAAGCCCCTCTCTTTCGAGAGTTACCGCAAATGCGTAAGTAGGCCCAACCCCTTTATCGTATAAAGTTGGCTGGGCGCTTTAACTCACTCTCGCGGTGGAATTGTCAGATTCAGGACGAGACCCGTTAAGGCGCTTACCTTTCATTTAAAAACGTAAGCGCAAATATATCCTAAAATCTATTGTTCATAGTACACGCATTTGGTATCAATAAACAGCCTGTTTGATTTCTTTTGGCTGCTTACCGCATCAAATTTAATAAAAATATTATAAACTAATTCTAATTGAAATATAAATAATTCTATAAGAATCAATAATAATTCATTTAGATTGTTTTTATTAGAAATCATCAATTTTTCTGTTCATTATCTTCGAATTCTTACAGGAATTAGGCGAATGAATAAGATAAAATTTAATCGAATAAAATCGGTGCTGGCAGAAAAAGGGGTTTCTCAGAAAAAACTGGCTGATGAACTCGGCGTTACCTATGGAACCGTATCTACCTGGTGCAGGAATTTTAAACAACCTGAAATTTCTACACTTTTCAATATCGCCAAAGCGCTGAAGGTGGAAGCTTCTGAGTTACTTAGTTCGATGAAAGCAGCTGGAATCAACGTATGATTATCTGCGCAATTAATTA
>CAYLVR010000067.1:0-8574 GCA_964387165.1 uncultured Chitinophagaceae bacterium
ATACCAGTGCCTTAAGGAAGTTCACATTGGGCGAAGATGGAGATAATAAACTATGTCGACCATGGGTTGTCATGTGGTAAAATTATATATTTAACCCTAATCAAAAGTTATGTTCGCAAAAAATGACCTATTATAAATAAAAAAAGATTACATAATGCAACCGGCAACTCTGGAACGATCTGCACAACACTATCTATGTCTTCTCTTTAAACGTTTATATGAAACCCATACCAGGTTATAGCCATACAAACCTTAAATCCTAAATTTGGGTACTTATGTACCAGAAAGAAGAAACAATAAAACTTGAAAACCTTACGCGGCTATTAATAGCAACGGAAACAAAAATCCCCCTGGATAAATCGTCGCTCAACGATCTAAAAGCTGTACTTCGTTTTCATGAATACCGGTACTATATTGAAAACGATCCTCTTGTAGCCGATGCAGAATACGATCGTCTATATAAAGCACTGGAAAGAATCGAGGAAAATGATCCCTCATTAATTACTCCCGATTCTCCAACCCAACGCGTGGCTACCGTTCTTACAAAAGAATTTTTTACCGTTCCTCATCTGGTACCGATGTTATCATTGGAAAATTCGTATAATTCTGAAGATCTTATCGACTGGGACCGAAAAGCACGCGAAGCGACAGGTCTCGACAAAATAGAATACTGCGTTGAGCCAAAATTTGATGGCGCAAGTATTTCACTTATTTATGAAAACGATCAATTATTTCGTGGCGCCACAAGAGGTGATGGAATTGAAGGCGATGAAATTACTACTAATATTAAACAGGTAAGATCTGTTCCTTTATCTGCTAATTTTTCTAAATTCGGAATCGATCAAATAGAAATTCGCGGTGAAGTATTGATGACAAAGGCCAATTTTAAAAAATATAACGACTGGCTTGCCGAACAAAATATTCCCCCTCTCGCCAATCCGCGCAACGCAGCCGCCGGCTCGTTAAGAATTAAGGACCCGCGTGAGGTAAAACGCCGCCATCTTGAAGCATTTTTATATCATGTCAGTTATGTGCATCATGAAAAGAAAGAAATACCTAAAGAATTAGCCACGCATTCTTCTTCCTTGAAATTATTATGGGATATGGGCTTTCGCAGCCCCGAAAAAGAAAAAAAAGTAGTTAAGGGAATTGATGGCATAATTAAATATTGCGAAGAGTTTGAAGCAAAACGCGATGATCTTCCCTACGAAATTGATGGGATGGTTATTAAAGTAAACGATCTTGAATTACAGGATAAATTAGGAATGACCACACATCACCCGCGTTGGGCCATCGCTTATAAATTTAAGGCGCGCCAGGGAACCAGCAGGTTATTGGATGTAGAATTCCAGGTGGGTCGTACGGGATCAATAACTCCTGTCGCCAAAATAGAACCGGTACCGATAGGCGGTGTAACCGTTGGTTCTATTTCTTTATTTAATGAAGAGGTTATCCGGGAAAAGGACCTGATGAAAGGAGATATGGTTCTGGTGGAAAGAGCCGGCGATGTAATTCCATATATTGTTAAATCCCTCGCAGATGTACGCACCGGTAATGAAAAACCAATAGTGTTCCCCACCAAATGCCCGGTTTGCGGAGAAAAATTAGTTAAACCAGAAGAAGAAGCGGTATGGAGATGTATAAATATCAACTGTCCCGCGCAGGTTGTGGAACGTATTATTCATTTCGCCAGTAAAGATGCGATGGATATTCGCGGGTTCGGTGACGCTATTGTTAAAAAGTTCTATACTTTAGGATTTCTCCGGGACGTGCCGGGAATTTACCACCTGCCTTACGATCAAATACATGAGCTTGAAGGCTTTGGAGAAAAAAGTCTCACTAATCTCCGGATTAATATTGAGAAATCGAAGCAGCAACCCCTTCATCGCCTGATTTTTGCATTAGGTATCAGGCATGTAGGCGAGACCACTGCTAAGGTTCTTGCCAATGCAGTTTCAGATGTATCCGATTTTACCCGTTTCAGTGTTGAGGAATTAATGGAATTTGAAGACATTGGTCCGAAAGTTGCCTCTAGCATATATCAGTTCTTTCATAATCATGATAACCTCGAAATGCTTAAAGAACTTGAGCGTTTAGGCTTGTCTGTTAAAAACTTAAAGAAAGAACATAAGCAATCAGGCACCCTGGATGGTAATACTTTTTTATTTACCGGCACATTACCAACGTTAAAAAGAAGTGAAGCAGAGGAGTTAGTAGAAAGTAATGGGGGCAAACTGGTCGGCAGCGTCAGCAGTAAATTAAATTACCTTGTTGCTGGTGAAGAGGCAGGAAGCAAACTGGAAAAGGCAAAAAAGATCAATACAGTAAGGGTAATAAGCGAAGCAGCGTTTTTGAAAATGATAAATAAATAAAAGCAATGAAAAAGATCGCAGGAGAAACGTGGAAACCGTTGCAGTTTGCGGGATGGAAACATTTGAGAAAAAAATATGCTTTATCATCTCACGGGCGAATCGCAAGTTATGTGGAAGGCATAAGTACGGATGGAAAAATCCTTACCGGCTCATTAACTACGGGTTACCGGACATTAAATCTTCATCGCCCCGGCGATAATGGCACATTATATATTCATCGCGAAATAGCGCGATTATTTTTGCCCAAGCCTTCCTCTAAAGCGAAGTATGTACTACATAATAATCATAATAAACTCGACAATGCAGTGAAAAATCTCCGTTGGGCAACACTGGAGGAAATGGTTGAGCATCAGCAGAAAAGTCCCGCGAAGATCGCCTATAAAAAAATCCAGGCTACGCGTAGCACCGGACTTAAACTAAATATATCACAGGTGCGCAGCATTAAAAAAATGCTGGACAACACTAAGAGAAAAATTACCATCAAAAAACTGGCAGAAAAATTCGGGGTCAGCGAAATGACCATGTACCGGATCAAGAGCGGCGAGAACTGGGGAAGGGTCTAACCCATTCCATTCTGGCCGGGCGCAACATATATATAATCAGCTCTTTGCTACTAGCCGGCCCATACAAAAAAATGCCCCAGAGGGGCATAATGTTAGTAGAAATATTACCTGTTTTATAGATTCCCGCGTTAAGAGCGGGGTATTAAATCAAATTATTTTCCCTGCAATATTCTGCAATCTGCACAGCATTTGTTGCGGCACCCTTACGTAAGTTATCGCTCACTATCCACATGTTTAATGTATTTGGCTGCGTTTCATCGCGACGTAATCTTCCAACAAACACTTCATCCTTATTATGTGCATCTATTGGCATTGGATATTGCTGATTTGCGGGATCATCAACAACAATAATACCCGGCGCTTCACTCAATAATTTCTTTAATTCATTTAAATCAAAATCATTTTCAAATTCAACATTAACGCTCTCGCTGTGCCCGCCCATTACAGGAATACGTACAGTGGTTGATGTAACACGGATCGATTCATCACGCAAAATCTTTTTTGTTTCCAGAACCATCTTCATTTCCTCTTTGGTATAACCGTTTTCAAGAAACACATCAATTTGAGGAATCACATTTAAATCGATAGGATATTTATACGCCATCGGATATTCTCCGTTAGCACCTTTTAATGCTTTATTTCTTTCACCCATTAATTGATCAACAGCTTTTTTACCCGTGCCGGTAACACTCTGGTAGGTTGATACAACTATTCTTTTAATCTTATATTTCTTATGCAAAGGATTTAATGCAACCACCATCTGAATTGTTGAACAATTAGGATTGGCAATAATTTTATCCTGCGCCGTCAAACTTTCAGCGTTAATTTCAGGCACCACTAGTTTTTTAGCAGGATCCATTCGCCATGCGGAGGAGTTATCAATAACAGTAATTCCTGCCTCTGCAAATTTTGGGGCCCACTCTAAGGAGGTGCTACCGCCGGCCGAAAATATGGCTACAGCAGGTTTAAGTGCAATTGCGTCGGTCATGCTTACAACCTTATACGGTTTACCCTGGTAAACAACCTCCTTACCTACAGATCTTTCAGAAGCAACGGGAATCAGTTCTGTAACCGGGAACTTTCTTTCAGATAATACCTGTAACATTTTGGTACCCACAAGTCCTGTGGCGCCAACAACTGCAACTTTCATAAATCCTCCTTTCCTCCTTTTCAGGAGTGTTTTTAATGATGAATAATAATAGGGATGACCAATAAAAAAGGCCCTCCGTTATGGAAGGCCCTGAATATTTACTGATACAAAATATACCTTAGCCTTCTCTTTTGGAGAATATCTTAGTACGTTTTGCATTTTTCTTTATCTGGATCATCGGCTGCAAAAGTAGTCTAAAATGTTTTTTCACCAAAATATTATGTTTTTTTCTTTTGATTCGTGGTGATAACACCTTGGATGGCATTGGTTGGCTACCCTAGTTTTGTCTCATGGTCAGATATTTTATGATATTGATGTTGTGCGGGTTCAGCAGGTATCCTCAACAGGTTCAGCCCCTGGATATTGTAATAAACGAGGTACTTTTTAACCCTGTTAAGGATGGATTCGATTATGTTGAAGGATACAACAGGAGTTCAAAAACTATAGACTTGCAGGGGATGTTTATCGCCAATCGAAATTCGACGGGTGATATTTCCTCAAAGAAAGTGTTATCTAAAGAACCCTTTTTATTGCCTCCAGGCACTTATTTTATTATTACCCCCAACGAAAAATGGTTAAGGCAGCATTATCTATTGCCTGCTGATGTAATTATTTGCCCGATCAGTTCTTTACCCTCCTTTCCCGATGACGAAGGGACAGTCGTTTTATTACACGAACAGGAAAATATTATTGACGAGCTGACTTATTCCAAAAAATGGCATTTTGAATTAATCGCCAATGCCGAAGGGGTGGCGCTCGAAAGAATTAATTATAATTCGCCAACACAGGATAAAAATAACTGGACCTCGGCCTCTTCTTCCTCCGGTTTTGGAACCCCCGGTTTTCAAAACTCCCATTTCCGGTCCGACCTCCGGTTGGCAGGAGAGGTCACTATTTATCCAAAATTAATCGGTCCCGATAATGATGGTATCAATGATTTTATTACGATATCATTTAAATTATCCGAACCCGGTTATTTAGCGAATGCAATTATTTATGATATATCAGGGAGGCGTGTGAAATATTTATTAAAGAACGAATTACTCGGAATAAATTCAACATTTACATGGCGGGGGGAAGATGATAAATTAAACATTTTACCTTCTGGTACTTATATTTTAGTAACAGAGATATTTAACCTGCTAGGTAAAACGAATAAATTTAAAAATTCAATTATAATTCATAGTAATTTGTAAAAGGGGTTGAATTCAAGTCATCTCCACTTAAGCGTATTGATTAAATGTTTCATATCTGTTTCGAGGAAATCATTTACAACTCCTAACGAGTCGGCGTTGGGAGTTGCATCAAAATATAATGCGCCGCGAAGAAAATGACTGGTTGTATCTGTAACAAAAAATTGCCTTGCAGTAGCAGCATTGCCACCTACTTTAAAAAATATCCCGGTAATTTCATTAGGTGTACGCATCAATGAGTCTTTAATGGCAGTGGCTTTTGTGCTGTGTTTATAAGTTAACTTAAATGCATCTTCAACCAGCTTATCAAAATTCGCTTTGGAAGTTTCTTTATAACTGATATATATTTTTCCATTAAGAGCAGGGAAATCAATATTTATCCAATAGGGATTCTCAGGTTTGTCTTCAAAAAAGCTGGTATCCTGTACTACCGAAGAATATACAGGATATTCAAAAGAATAAGGATATCCTGGTTGATCAAATAGCTGGTATTTATGTTCGGGAAGGTCTATTTTAAAATAGCCTTTCTGACGGATTGTATAATCGCTGTTACAGGAAATCATTCCGCTTAATACCACTATAATCAGAAAATAAACCTTCATTTTAATTATCATCTGTTTCTTCGCGAAGAACCGTCACTTTTACTTTTTTGATCCTGTTTCTTTCCACTTCCATGATATGAAATTCAAAATTTCCTTCCTTAACTGAATCGTTCGCTTTAGGAATTTCTCCGGCAACTTCTAATATCAACCCCGCAAGGGAATCGCTTTCTCCTTTAATAGCATCAAATGTATCAGACGGCAGGTTCATAATAGAGGCCACATCATTGATCATAGTTCCACCTTCAAGAATAAATGTATTATCATCAATTTTTTTATTACCTGATTCTTCATCGTCAAATTCATCATTAATATCGCCGATCACTTCCTCAATAATGTCTTCGAGGGTTACTATACCACTGGTTCCTCCAAACTCATCCACTACTACTGCAAAATGAATCCGTTTATTTTGAAATTCTTTTAACAAATCCTCGATGTATTTTTGTTCATGAACAAAATAAGGGGTGCGCAAAACAGTGTGCCAGTTAAAATCGTCAGCTTCATTTAAATAAAGAATCAGGTCCTTTGTATGGATCATACCAATAATATTATCGAGGCTGCCCTTATATACCGGCAACCTTGAATAATGCAATTCCTCCACACGGCTCTTTAATTCCTTAAATGAAACATCATCGCTAACTCCGCTTACATCAAGTCTTGTGCGCATTACCTGCTTAACAGTTATGCCACTAAATTTATAGATACCAGTAAGTATTCTTTGCTCATCTTCTTCCTGTACCGTAGATTTAATAGCTTCTTCCAGTCGTTTTTGTGAATATGCTCTTGTTGCACGCCCTCCTAAAAAACGTTCTATCCCATCCGACATATTCATCAATCTTGTGGCCACCCTGTTAAATAATAAATATAAAATTTCGACAAGGTATGACGATTCATAAGCGAAGCGGAGGTTATTTTGTGTGGCGCGCACTTTTGGCAGGATTTCTCCAAACAGCACAATGATGGCAGTAATAAAAACCACTTTAATCAGTAAAACTATTACTATATGCCAGGGTGCGGTAACATTCATAATGTGTATCTGGTCGATGAGCACATTAAGCAGAATAATTACGGCAATATTTGCAAGACTGTTGGCAATCATCAAAGATGCCAGCAGTGTTTTTGGTTGTTCAAGCAGGTTAGCGATCCTTTTCCAACCGGTATCCTGTTTTGTTTTCAAGAGATTAATGTCGCGGTAGGTCAATGAAAAAAAAGCTACTTCGGCACCCGAGATGAAAAATGAAATAATAAGGAACACGATCACGAAAAGCGAAAGCAAAACGGTAGCCTGTGTATTCGCAACAAGCAAATAAAAGCTAAACGGTAACAGGTTCTCCAAAAGTCAAATGGTTTCGTGAATCATAAAGGCAGGTCGGAACCTGCCCTTTAAAATCATTGCAAATATAATATTACGATTTAACTCCGAGGCACAAGTTGTTTGACCTTAAGCAGAAGCTTCGGCATAAGGCGGGAAAAACCTTGATCTGCAGAGAGCCCGGCCAAAAAACACTGCGCCAGGGTAAATGATCTGATGGAAGGATTTCCGGCTATGCAGGAACAATTTGCACCACTTACTGAATTAAAATGGCAGGTCCTGTGAGGGTTCCCCTAATGGTGGTATATCGGGGTTAAAGCCTTCCATCCCCTCATGATTGGGCCCGTGCCCACCGCCATCGGTGCGTTTATCAAGCATAATAAGGTTGTCGCCCACCACTTCTGTGGCAAATTTTTTATTTCCATCTTTATCTTCCCAACTTCTTGTACGCAGTCTGCCCTCAATATATACCAGGCTACCTTTGTGCAGGTATTTTTGCGCAAGTTCGGCCAACCCTCTCCATAAAACCACTGTATGCCACTCTGTTTGGGAGATCAGCTTTCCTGCCCTGTCTTTAAATGTTTCCGTTGTAGCGAGCGGGAACTTCGACACTGCAATATTTCCTTCCAAATGCTGCACATCGGGATCGCGTCCAAGATTTCCTATCAACATAACCCTGTTTACACCTCTCATAATGATAATTTTGTTTGTTAAAAATCATCTCCCATTTTTTATCTTTTTAAAGTTAATTTTTTTCGGACATATATTCCCGGTGTTCTTTTCGGGGAAAAACCGGTGTTTTCACGATACGTTTATTGCCCAAACCCACCATTGTGGGCGTAAATGTTTCTGTTTATCAACGTGCTGCCACAGTCATCTTACTCCGGGCTGGCGGTCAGCATTTTTCAAGAAAGGAATTAATGAATTTCGGGAATGCATAGCTGGTGATATCTTTTTTCTTTACCAGCATATAATTGCCAGCGAGCTTATGCTTTACAATTAACTCTACAACAAAGAACCTGCCGTATATACGCTGGTGTGTTAATTGTTGCGAAAAAACATCACTTGAATGCCTTATCGTATAAGAACCACGCTTAAACAAAGTATCAAGGAAGTCTTTCTCCGGATTATCCTGCGGCTCATCTTTTTCCAGCAATACAAATTCGTGCAGGTTCTGCCAGATATCTTTTTCTACACGTTTTCTTATGTAGACCGATCCACCCGATTCAATTATAAAATAATAGAGCCAGCGTGTGCGGATCTTTAATTTTTTCTCTTTTACAGGTAGCTGGTTAACATATCCGTTGTTAAACGCCTCGCACTCTTTTTTCTGAACACATATTTTGCATAATGGATTTCCTGGCTTGCAGATAGTGGCGCCAAAA
>CAYLVR010000067.1:8584-16754 GCA_964387165.1 uncultured Chitinophagaceae bacterium
GCCATAATGGATTTTGGCGCCACTATCTGCAAGCCAGGAAATCCATTATGGCCTGGTTATATAAACCCGGCGCTTTCCGATCAATTAGTAATTGCGCAAACGAGTTGTAGAATTTTTTACCTTCTGTACTATCAACGGGGGTAGAAATACCAAAATATCTTGAAAGCACGCGTTGAACATTCCCATCTACCACAGCCCTGTTCTCATTAAATGCAAAAGATGCAATAGCAGCAGCAGTGTACGGCCCAACACCTTTCAGTTTTAATATCTCTTCGTAGGTGTTCGGGAATCTGCCTTTGAAGTCTTTTGAGATAATTCTTGCTGTTTCGAGCAGGTTCTTACAGCGTGAATAGTAGCCAAGTCCTTCCCACATCTTAAAAACGACCTGATCGGAAGCTGCGGCCAGTTTATGAACGGTGGGAAAGGTTCTAATGAACTTTTCATAGTACGCCCAGCCCTGCTCAACACGTGTTTGCTGGAGCATGATCTCGCTCAACCATATCTTATAGGGGTCGGTTTCACCTTTCCAGGGCATCTGGCGTTTATTACCGGTTTTGTTCCATCGCATCAGTTTTCGGGTAAAATCCGGTAGCATATCAGAAATTAAGTAAATTCATTATCAATTATTTATGGATTTCTTGCTTTTCTGAAAATTAACGTTTAATTTCAATTAATGAATTGATTACGTGTCATTTGACTCATGAAACACTAAACCCCCGCTTAAAATTCAAAATATGAGAAAAGCAGACCTCGTTAATCAAATATCTGAAAAAACAGGTATCCCAAAGGTTGATGTTCTGGTCACCCTGGAAAATATGTTTACAGAGGTGAAAGCAACACTTGCAAAAGGAGAAAACATTTATATCCGTGGGTTTGGCAGTTTTATTACTAAAAAAAGAGCCGCTAAAATTGGCCGGAATATTAAAAAGAATGTAGCTGTTCATATCCCCGAACATTATATTCCCGCTTTTAAACCTGCAAAGGAATTTGTTGCAGATGTTAAAAAATTACAGTCAGTAAAAGAAGATCAGTCAAACCCGGATGATGAAGCGTAAATTCGCGGAAATTCACCGTTTCGCCAAATGGCGAAACTTCCTTCTTTTTCAAAGGGGAAAGTGGAACAGTGAATAAAAACTTCATGAATTGAAAAAGCAGCAAATCATTTTAATAACAGGAGGCATTATCCTGTTATGTGCCATCTATTTTTTCGGCAATACCGTTCCTCCCAAAAAATCTGCAGCCTCTACAACTGCGGCCACAGCAGATTCAACATTTGACATTGACAAAATATTGGAAGCCACAAAAAGCAGGCTTACACCAGATCAGCATACACGTGTTGAGCAGCTTGAAAACTCTATAGTCAGGGGAGATGTAAAACAGCAGCAGGTCAATGTTTACAACCAGCTAGCTTCCTTTTATCGCGACACCGCCCACCTGCTCCTTCCCTATGCATATTATACCGGGGAAGCAGCAAAGTTGGAAAATAATGAAAAAAGCCTCACCTTTGCTGCCCGTTTCTTTTTAGAGAGCGCCAGATCGCAACATGATGCGGGCCTCAAAAAATGGATGGCGAAGGAATCCAAACAGTTATTTGAAAAAGCTTTGGTATTGAATCCTGGTAGTGATTCACTTAAAGTGGGCCTTGGAAGCTGCTCGTTTTATGGTGCAGCCGACAACCCGATGGAAGGAATCATGATGATCAGGGAAGTGGTGGAAAGGGACCCCTCCAATATGTATGCACAATACATGCTTGGGGTAGGAAGTTTAATGTCGGGCCAGCTAGATCGTGCAATTGTACGTTTTAACCTGGTGGCAGAAAAACAGCCGGATAATGTGGAAGTCAGCATCATGCTGGCCGAGGCTTATGAAAGAAAAGGTGATAAACCGAATGCTGTTAAATGGTACGAGTCCGTAAAAGCAAAGGTTAATAACCCCGATATTATACAGGAGTTAAATCATCGTATCCAGGATTTGAAGAAGTAAGTTTAGTGATTCTTCAAGAATTCACTTTATGTATAAAAGATACTTATAATCTGTTCCACTCACCGGCAGACTATATTTGATATTATTAAAAAATTGTTTAACTAAATCATTGGTGTAATTATGCCTTGTGGTAAAAAAAGGAAGCGTCATAAAATAGCGACGCACAAGCGTAAAAAGAGACTAAGAAAAAACCGTCATAAGAAGAGGAATCGTTAATTTCTCTTAAAATGCACGGGCCCTTAAAAGGGCCCATTCTTCTTGTCGCTACCTCACAACTCCCATTAGTGATGATGGTTAAACACAAAAGTGTTTACGTTTGAACAAGGAATTGATTATAAATGCCGCTCCTCAGGGTGTAGAAATTGCCCTATTAGAGGATAAAAAGCTGGTAGAGCTGCATCATGAAAAAACTGATGCTAATTTCGCTGTAGGCGATCTTTATCTTGGTAAGGTCAAAAAACTTATACCGGGATTAAATGCTGCTTTCGTAGATGTGGGTTTTGAAAAAGACGCATTTCTGCATTATACCGATCTCAGCCCTTATGCCCGTTCGCTGATGAAGTTCACTCAGCAAGCTATTAACGATACCAGTGAGAATAGTTTTGATTTCGGAAGTTTTATAGTAGAGCCTGAAATTATAAAAACAGGTAAAATTAACGAGGTATTAAGCGGAAAGCCGAATATTCTTGTGCAAATTCTCAAAGAACCTATCGCTGCTAAAGGCCCGCGTCTTAGCTGCGAAATTTCTCTTCCCGGCAGGTTCGTGGTCATTACTCCATTTAATGATATTGTGGCGGTATCACGTAAAATTCATTCTGCCGAAGAAAGAAAGCGCCTGCAGAAAATTGTAGAGTCAATTAAATCTAAAAACTTCGGTGTAATTGTTCGCACTGCAGCCGAAGGAAAAAATACAGCAGAATTACATGAAGATCTTACCATGCTTGAAGAAACATGGAAGATCATTCAGAAAAACCTGCAGGGTGGCGTTGCTCCTGCAAAAGTATTGAGTGAGCAAACCAAAACCACCAGCATGCTCCGCGATCTTCTCAACGAAGATTTTAATAAGATCGTTTTAAACGACAGGAATCTATTTAATGATACGCGTAATTATATACAGCGTATCGCTCCTGAAAAAACTGAAATCGTTTCTTATTATAATAATGGCCTGCCAATATTTGACCAGTTCGGAATTACCAAGCAGGTTAAAGCGGCATTTGGCAAAACAGTAAACCTTCACAGCGGCGCTTATCTAATTATCGAACATACTGAAGCGCTGCACGTGATCGACGTAAACAGCGGCTATAAAAGTGTAAGTAATAACCAGGAACAGAATGCACTGGAAACGAATCTTGAAGCTGCGGCTGAAATTGCCAGGCAGTTAAGACTCAGAGATCTGGGGGGAATTATTGTTGTTGATTTCATTGATATGAAGCTGCCCGATAATAAGCGGAAGCTCATGGAATCAATGGAAGAATATATGCTTACCGACAGGGCGAAGCACGCGGTGTTACCGATTTCTAAATTCGGTTTGATGCAGATTACGCGCCAGCGTATGAAACCAGAGATGAATATTAATACACAGGAGGTTTGTCCTACCTGTAACGGTACTGGTAAAATTTCATCTACATTATTACTGGAAGATGAAATTGAAAAGAATTTAAGTTACCTGATCACACATCAGCATAAAGACCTCTCTCTTGTTGTTCATCCTATATTATACTCTTATTTTACCAAAGGTATTATTTTCAGATCCAAGGTTTGGAAGTGGAAATGGAAGTATGGCCAGAAGATTAAGGTGCGCGAGAATACTAATTACCATTTAACAGAATATCATTTCTTTGATAAGCACGAAGAAGAGATTAAGATTTAACAACCTGATTTCAGCATCTACCTCTTTGTTAGCCGTCGTGCTCCGATGCTAAAGTTCCGGCGCAAGCGTAAGCCCTGGCGAAGGTAATCAGTGGTTGAAAGAGGGGATGGCCAGTCGGTCCTTAATTTAAGTTACCTGTAATCTCGTCGCTGAGAGGTTTCACCTTACTATCGTACACTCCAATTAATTTTCCTTTTTCGTCAATTAAGAACTTAGTAAAGTTCCACTTAATTGGTTCTTTAACGCCCATTTGTTTGGCTTCTGCAGTGAGATATTTAAATAATGGATGAATATTTTTCCCTTTAACTGAAACCTTTTCGGCCATGGTAAATGTCACCCCATAATTTTTCTGACAGAAGGTTTTGATTTCTTCGTTCGAGCCTGGTTCCTGCCCGCCGAAATTATTCGCAGGGAATCCAATAATTACTAATTCCGGATATTTTTCATGTAACTCCTGCAGGCCAGCGTACTGCGGCGTATATCCGCATTTTGAGGCAGTATTTACAATTAATATCTTTTTCCCTTTAAAAGAAGAAAAATCTATTTGTTTCCCGTCTAATGAAGGCACCTTAAAGTCATAAATTGAAGCAGCAGCAAATAACAACATTCCTGATAAAACTATTAATTTAAGCATATGATTAAAATTTAAAACTTGAAATCCCCGGTGCTCGCATCATCCTCTTTTTAAAGGAGGAGTAGCAAACCCCCGAACTATTCTTTAATGCAGGCCCACTCTTCCTCTTTGAAAAAAGGCGTAGCGAGATACATATGACCGCAGGGATTTTCTTATGCAAAGATCGCTCTAAAAAGTTGATTCATACGCACCTAAATCCGGATTAGCCGGTTTCCGGTCGGTTTCTTCTATATCCTTTAACACTCCAACAGCTATTCCGGCCCCTATTGCCGGGGAATTCTCAGATAAATGAAAGTCAAAAAACCTTTCGCGGGAATCTATACTCAAAAACAGCGGATCCTGGCCAACCATGCTGGCGCCCATGTCTACATTAAACGCATCAGTTCCCTCGCGAATAGTGACCACTTCTTCCACCACCATTCCACTTGACCCCCATATTATGCAATTCACAAATTGCACATTCATATCCGCCGTAATAATATTATCTCCATCTTTTATAAAGTCTGTAATCGTCAACGCAGGATCCTTATGCTGAATATAATTATTTGATATTGCAGCATTTGTACAATGCGTAAAAGAATAATCCCCACCGCCAAGGAGCATTATATTTTTCCCACAATTACTAATCAAACAATTTACTGCTTCAATATTTGCTCGTGAACCAATTATTCCCGCATCATAGCAATTGTCAATTATACATTCTTCCAGGTTTAATTTAATTGCCCCGTCAGCAACAATCCCCTGGTAAGCATTTTTTACAATTACATGTTTCAATAAATTATTATCAGAAGAATTACTAAAATAAATTCCCGGCCAGGCACCCGGATAATCTTTATATCCTGCATCTAACCTGTCGCCCTGGAAAACAATTTTAGTGCTGTCATATTTTTCCCCGATTGCGGTGAGAGTGCCATCAATAAACAGTGGTGCATCTGCATGTAAAAATATTTTAGTTCCCTTTTCTATTGTTAATTCCACCCCTTCGGCAACAGCTAATCCCCCTAATATCACATAAGGTTTTTCATTGGTAAAAGTGGTATTTGTATTAATAAGAATGGAATTAAGAAAATGAGCGTTTTGGCCCCAGGCCGACAATTTCACTTTTTTATTATTCCCATTATAATTGATATTAATACTATCCTCAACAACATAAGGTAAATTGTTAGTAGTAGGATCAATTTTCACTGTAACAAATACATACAAACTATCATTTGCCTCCATTTCAAGGTCACGTACTTCCGGACCAGGCACTCCATCTGCATTGATCTTAAAAAAAGAGTTAGCGCCCCCTTCTAAAGAAATACTGTTGATCTTCAGTTTCCTGTTATTATCATTAAATATTTTGAAATATTGCGTTACCGAACCGGTAGAAGTAAATAGTGTATCAAAATACAGGCTGTCTTCCGACAAATTCAGTACAGCATTGGAAGAAGTAATAAACGAATCTTTTCTGCAGGAAAAAATGCAGAGAATAACAAACAGCGTAAAAAGATTTTTCATCATAAGGATGTATATGCGAGGGTGGCAATACTTAGTTTTAAGCCCCAGGCCTTTAATAATTCAGATCCACAGGCTTCCAGTGTTGCTCCTGTTGTCAGCACATCATCTACAAGCAGCACATGTTTACCCTCTACCTTTTCTTTATCGATCAACTCAAATTGTCCTTCTATATTTTCCCATCGTTCTGCACGGTTTTTATGCGTCTGGGTTTCTGTGTTCCTTTTACGCACTATAACAGTGTTCAGCACCGGCAGTCCCATTATTTCGGCCATTCCTTCGCAAATCATTGCGGCCTGGTTATATCCTCTTTTCCTTTCCCTTTTAAAGAACAAAGGCAATGGCACAAGCGCATCTATCTCACTATATCTTTCTGTTGAACCAAACGCTTCGCCCATTCTCCTGCCAAAATACAAACCTATTTCTTTTTTGCCTTTGTATTTTAACTGATGCAATAAATTCTGCATCACCGATTGTTTATTAAAATAGGCATAGGCTGAAGCGTGTTCAACCGCAAGCCTTCCCATAAAAATCTTCTCTACCGGGTTATCGCGATGTAAATGGAAATTTGTAACTGGCAATACACTCATACAATCCAGGCAAATAATCTGATTCCCTGAAATAAGATCCGATCCGCATCCTAAGCATAGCCGGGGATACAATAAGTTAACGACACTATTAAAAAAGATATTTATATAATTCTTCAACTCTCGACATTTCAATTACCTCGATACCAAATTGTTTTATATTAAGCTTCGACTGTCCCTTTCTTCCTCCCCTCAGGTTATATTTAGAGACGATAATTTTCTCGAACCCTAATTTATCTGCCTCGGCGATTCTTTGTTCTATCCTGTTAACAGCGCGTATCTCGCCGCTCAATCCCACTTCGCCTGCAAAGCATATTTGCTGAGGCAACGGTATGTCTTCAAATGAACTTAATAAAGCAGAAAGCACCGCAAGGTCGATGGAGGGGTCTTCAACTTTTAATCCGCCCGCGATATTCAGGAACACGTCTTTCATTCCAAAATGAAAGCCTCCCCTTTTTTCAAGTACGGCCAGTAATAGTTGTAGCCTTCTCAAATCAAATCCTGAAACTGTGCGTTGAGGTGTTCCGTAAACGGATTGCGTTACAAGCGCCTGTACTTCTATTAATAAAGGTCGCATACCTTCCATAGATGCCGCGATTGCTATTCCACTAAGCTGTTCTTCTTTTTGTGTAATTAAGATTTCGCTCGGATTATTGACCCCGCGCATGCCATCATTTGTCATTTCATAGATACCCAGTTCAGATGCGCTTCCGAACCTGTTTTTTATAGTACGTAAAATACGGTACGCATAATGGCGGTCGCCTTCAAACTGCAGAACAGTATCTACCATATGCTCCAGTATTTTCGGACCTGCAACAGCACCATCTTTTGTAATGTGACCGATCATAAATACAGGAATATTAGATTCTTTTGCAAAGCGTTGCAATTCAGCTGCGCATTCTCTTATCTGAGAAATACTTCCCGGTGATGAATCAATATAATTAGATTGGAGCGTTTGAATGGAATCGATGATCAGTAATTCGGGTTTGATTTTTTTCAGTTCCTTAAATATAGATTGCGTGGAGGTTTCGGTGAGCAGGTAAAATTCATCATGTTTAATATTAAGCCTGTCGGCGCGCATTTTTATCTGCTGTTCACTTTCTTCTCCGCTTACATATAAAACACGGGTACCATGCATTAACAATCCGACCTGCAGAAATAAAGTTGATTTACCGATACCTGGTTCACCGGCAATTAATACAATACTTCCCGGAACAATTCCGCCGCCGAGAACACGATTCAATTCGGGATCGGGAGTTATCAATCTTTCCTGTGTTGATGATTCAACATTATGCAGTGCAATTATTTTTGAATCGCGCGGAACTCCGTTTAATTCTTTCCAGTCATTATCTTTTTTACCGGTATCTTTTTGAATAACTTCTTCAACAAAAGTGTTCCAGTTATTACATGACGGACATTTACCCGTCCATTTTGCTGATTCATACCCGCAGTGAGAACAAAAAAATGCGGTCTTAACTTTGCTCATATAAATGTGAAGGTAGGGTATGATCGATATGATCCGAACAGTAAAAAACGGTAGAAAAGACGTGAAAACACCATAAAAGTAAAAGGGTCAACATTGCTGCTGACCCCTTACTT